>JAJCYO010000014.1 GCA_029262875.1 Flavobacteriales bacterium | reverse complement strand
AACCTGTTTACTTTATTAATGGATCAAATCTAAAATAGATATTAGATATATTAATTAAAAGCGTCTGCCATTGGTTGACGCTTTTTTTAAAGTTAAAAAGTTGAAAAATAACCCACATAAACCTGTAATAATATGGCTTTTAACTGGTTGTCTATTAATTTTCTTAATGGTGGTTATTGGTGGAATAACAAGGCTTACTAATTCTGGTTTGTCTATGGTGGATTGGAAGTTAGTTATGGGCATGATCCCTCCCTTAACAGAACAAGATTGGATAGCTACCTTTAATAAATACAAGCAATTCCCTGAGTATCAAGAAGTGAATTTTATGTTTACGCTGGAAGAGTTTAAAGCCATTTTCTTTTGGGAGTACCTGCACCGTTTAATAGGAAGAATTATAGGAATCGTATTCATTGTTCCATTTTTTTATTTTTTAATAAAGAAAAAAATAACTGGGAAACTCATGCCCCAATGTCTTATTCTTTTGGGGATGGGGGCTTTTCAGGGGTTTTTAGGTTGGTGGATGGTTAAGAGTGGATTAGTTGATAATCCAGATGTTAGTCATTATAGATTAGCAATTCACCTAATTGCTGCTTTTTTAACTTTTGCTTACGCATTTTGGGTGGCTTTGGATTTAATTTATATGAATCGAGAAAGACCTAATGTTCCTTTTATGCGGAAATGGGTGTTTGTTTTATTTATGGTTACCATTTTACAAATTATTTATGGTGCTTTTGTAGCAGGTTTAAATGCAGGATTTACTATGAATACTTGGCCTAAAATGGGAGATAGATGGATAGCAGAGACGGTTACTGCAATGGAACCATTTTGGACAAACTTTGTTGATGGAATAGGTGGTGTTCAATTTATCCATCGATATTTGGCTTACATTGTTGTTGGAATAGTGCTATTTCTATTACTTAAAAGTGCCAAGCATGAACTTAGTAAAATCCAATCGAAGTCTTTAACCGCATTATTAGGGATTGTCTTCATTCAATTTCTTTTGGGAATTTTCACATTGCTTTATGCTGTTCCGATATGGTTAGGAGTAACACACCAAGTTGGGGCTTTTTTCCTATTGGGAGCAATTGTATATGCTATGAGTAGTTTTAGGAAGCCGATTTAGAGGTTTTATTTCCACTCAAAAGTTTCGAACATATGTTCAATATCTTCTTTTACAAATGCTAATACAGGTTGGATAGAGTCTTGATTAGGAATATTATTGAAATATAATGATCCTCGTATAAAATGGTTTGTGCTATCGGTTAAATGAAACTGGTAAGCCGAGGCAGCGTTGCCTTCAATACTGTAAACTAAACCATAAACTCTTTTTTCTGGGTAGCTTATGATTTGTTGTTCGATGTCAAATGCCTTTACTGTATGCTTAAATGCCAAGGATCTGGAATCTTCTAAATACTGATTTAAATTATCTCCTACCGGTTTATAACTGAGGTAAATACTTGCATTTAAATTTTCAAAAACGAGATCGAACCAACATGGTTTATTAGGATTATTAATGTTTTTTTTAGTAAAAGTATAATTAGGTATTTCGCATGTGAAGGGGCAATCTTTCTCTAAAGAATGGTATTCTTTTTTTGGCAAATCAATTCTAAAATAGCCTTTTGGCTTAGGGGTAAATGTGTCACTACCGCAGCTTATACATAAGCCCAAAGTTATAAAAACTATTATTATGTTATACTTCATTAAGTGTCAGTTTTAATGAGTTTAATTCTTTTTACCCTTCTTTTATCAGCCGCTTCAACTATAAACGAAAAATTCTTATAATTAACTTTTTCATTTTTTTGGGGTATTTTTCCTGCTATCTCAATAACTAAACCTGCTAAAGTGTCTGCATCTTTTCTAACTTCATCAAAAATAGTATCATCATCAATATCAATAATTTTATAAAGATCGTTTAATCCAGTCTTTCCTTCAAAAACATACGAATTATCGTCAAGTTTGGAGTAGGAAACATCATCAGCATCAAACTCATCGCTTATTTCACCAACTATTTCTTCTAATACGTCTTCTAAAGTTATAATTCCAGAAGTGCCGCCATATTCATCAACTACAATAGCCAAGTGAATCTTTTTGTCTTGAAATTCTTTTAACAAATCGTCAAGCTTTTTATTTTCAGGAACAAAAAATGGGTTTCGTATAAGACTGTTCCACTTGAAGTTGTCTTCCTCTTTTATGTGAGCCAATAAATCTTTAATGTAAAGCAGTCCAACAATTTTATCAAAAGAGTCTTCATAAATCGGAATTCTGGAATGACCGCATTCTAATATCGTGCTTAGAACTTTATTAAATGGAGTTCCCTTCTCGATTGAAACAACATCAACTCGAGCTTTCATGACTTGCTTAACACTAATCTCCCCAAATTTAATAATACCCTTAAGAATTCGATGTTCATCTTTATCTTCAGGAATGTCTTCGGTTAAATCAAGCGCATGAGATAATTCTTCTACAGATACATCAAGCCCTTTTTTCTTAACACGCTTGTCAATTATTCCAGTAGAATAGATTAATAAAGAACTAATGGGTTTAAAGATCTTCTTCAGTATAGTAATTGGTTTTGCCATCATTTTTGCAAGACTGAGAGCATGCTTTGTTGCATAAACTTTAGGAATCACTTCTCCAAAGAGTAGTATGATAAAAGTAATTCCAGCAACTTGAATGGCTAAGTTGAGCCAGATTGGGATAGAGGAAAAATTAAAGGCATTGTTTATGGTATATGTTGACAAAATGATAATGGCAACATTGATGAAGTTATTTGATATTAAAATTGTTGCCAGTAATTTTTTAGGAGAAGCCAATAATCTGCTAACTCTTTGGTGAGTTTTTGTCTCTGTAGCATTAAGTATTTCCTTTTCACTTGGGTTGAGGGAGAAAAATGCAACTTCAGAGCCAGAAATTAATGCAGAAAATAAAAGAAGCACTAATAAAACTATAAAGGAAATAATTACACCTAAAGAGAACGGTTTCAAAAAACCGGATAATAATAGTGACGCTAAATAAGGTTCGGGGTCCAATGTTTAAATTAAAAATTAATTAAAATGGTAAATCATCTACTTCATTAGCTGAGTTGTCAATTTCTGGAGTAGAAGGAGTTGGAGTTGTCTCAACAGGAGAAGGGGCTGACGTAGTCTCCGTAGCTGGAGCATTTGTATTGTTGTCATCTTTTCTTCCTAACATTTGTAAATTATCTCCGACTATTTCAGTTGTATAACGATTGTTACCATCTTTATCTTGCCATTGGCGAGTTTTTAATTTACCCTCTATATAAACTTGAGAGCCTTTTTTTAAATATTTTTCAGCAATTTCCGCCAAACCTCTCCAAAGAACAATGTTGTGCCACTCTGTATTTGTTTTTCTTTCTCCAGAATTTCTATCCTTATATGTTTCGGATGTCGCTATTGGGAAATTTGCAACCGCAGTACCACCTTCTAAATACCTTACTTCTGGGTCTTTTCCTAAATTTCCTACTAAAATTACCTTGTTTATTCCTGCCATTTTATTTTTAAGTTATTTCATACCAAATATAGGAAATTATAAAATGGTTTCCAGATAATTTTCTATCAATTTAGGAACAGGATAATTGTTGATTTTTTTTAACGAGACTTCAGTGTAATCAATATTTAATTTTTTACGACTATTACTTGATACCAACCAAAATGTGGCATAAATTTTTTGATGGCTAAGAATGTGTTTATATTCTATGGATTTATTCTTTAATGTTAAGTTTAAATCTTCAAATTCTTTTAGAACAGGCGCAAATGAAGATAGAGGTTGGGATGTTTCTAATAAAGGGAAATCAAATAATCCTTTCCAGATGTCTTTAGTGCTTCTTTCTTTGATATAGATATTGCCGTCATCTATTACCACTAAATAATTAAAGTATCGATTTCGTTGTTTTAGCTTTTTTTCTTTTTTTGGAAGTTCAGTAATTGCCTTCTTTTTATAAGCAAAACATTCTAAGAGAAAAGGACAATTTTCGCAATTTGGTTTTTTCGGAGTGCATTGTAGTGCTCCAAATTCCATAATTGCTTGATTATATGTTGCGGGGTTTTTATCATCTATTAATTGAGTCGCTAATTGTTTAAATATTTTTTTTCCTTCGGTAGAATCTATAGGGTTTTCAATGCCAAATATTCGAGATAAAACACGATAAACATTGCCATCTATGGCGGGGTAAGATAAGTTGTAAGCAAAAGACGAAATGGCAGCAGCAGTATACTCTCCAACTCCCTTTAGCTTTAATATATCCTCATATTCTTTTGGAAAAATACCGTTGTATTCATCAACGATGTATTTTGCTGTATAATGTAAGTTTCTTGCTCTTGAATAATATCCCAATCCCTGCCACAGTTTTAATATTTCTTTTTCTGGAGCTTTTGCTAAGGATTTTACTGTAGGGTGTTGCTGAATAAACTTATTAAAATAACTTAAGCCTTGATCAACACGAGTTTGTTGCAGAATGATTTCTGATAACCAAATTTGGTATGGATCAGTAGAATTTCTCCATGGTAAATCGCGTTTATTTTGGTGATACCAACTAATTAGTTTATCCGAAAACCCCATAAAACATTAATCTAATCGACAATAACATTAATTTCGGCTAAAATTATAGAATGTTTTATGGACTATTGATTAAAACTTGTATATTTGCTGCCCTTAAAAAGATAATTAATTGAAATTTAAATAGTTAAAAAGGTATTTTAAAATGACAAAGGCAGATATAGTTAATAAGATTTCAGGAAAAACAGGCATTGAAAAATTAGCAGTACAAACAACTGTAGAGGAGTTTATGAAAACAGTAAGGAAATCTTTAGAAGACGGACAGAATGTTTACTTAAGAGGTTTTGGAAGTTTTGTTGTTAAGAAAAGAGCGCAAAAAACGGGAAGAAACATTTCAAAAAATACAACTATTATAATTCCAGCACATAACATTCCATCTTTTAAACCTTCAAAATCTTTTGTTGAGAAGGTTAAAAAGAATGTGAAGTAAGACATATAAGAAATTAAAAATATTATTAAAACATAAATCGAGAAGATATGCCAAGCGGTAAGAAAAGAAAAAGACATAAAATGGCTACGCATAAGCGTAAAAAGAGATTAAGAAAAAACAGACACAAAAAGAAAAAATAATTTTTTTCGA
>JAJCYO010000013.1 GCA_029262875.1 Flavobacteriales bacterium | reverse complement strand
TGTTTACTTCAGGTGGAGGAAACAACATTTATATTGATGATATCAATATTGGTGATTTCCAAGTTGGAATTGAAGACTTCAGTAACATAGGAAGTTTCAGTGTATATCCTAACCCAACAAATTCAAGTGCTCAAATTTCTTTCAATTTGACGCAGGATGTGGACAAGCTTAGCATTAAAGTTAGAAATGCAGTTGGTCAGGAAGTAACTAATGTTATCGATGGTCAATCATTTAATTCAGGGAAATATACCTTGAAAATTGATGAGGAAAGAAAATTATCTGCTGGAATTTATTTCATAGAGTTTAATGCAGATGATAACGTTAAAGTTCAAAAGTTAATAGTTCAATAATAATTTAGTTATATTAATTAGTTCAAATAAAAAGGTGCTGGATAATTATCCAGCACCTTTTTTGTTTTCACAAAATAGCCCATTCAAGAACCGTTCATGTAATAGGTGTAAGATTTAAATTATTTTTAATTAAATTTGGAAGGCATTAAAAAACCTAACTAAACACTATTTTCATGAATAAATTAAAGCTATTATTATCGGCTACAATAATTTCAGCATTTTCTTTGAGTACATATGCTCAAGTTGATTTAAGCGAACCGGATAGAATTCAATGTGGATCTGCGGTTATAAATAATCAACGATTAGCAGAAAACCCATTGATACAAGACATTATTAAGGACCAAAACGCACGAGCAAAAGAACGTGAAAAAAACCATGTGTCGAACAAAAGTGGTGTTATCAGTTATACTATTCCGGTTGTGTATCACATTATTCATGACAACGGATCTGAAAATGTATCAAAAGCAACAGTTGAAGCTTCTGTACAAAATTTAAATGATGATTTTCAAAAATTAAATACTGATATCAGTCAAGTGGTTGCCGCATTTACTGGTATTGCAGCAGATTGTGAAATTCAGTTTAGGTTGGCTCACATTGATCCAAATGGAAATTGTACTGAAGGAATAACAAGAACAGTTTCTCCTTTAACTTATGCTATGGATGAGCAAGCTAAAGCCTTGGTAAATTGGAATACTACTAAGTATTTGAATATATGGGTAGGAAAAACTATTGCAAGTGGTGCTGGAGGATATGCGTATTATCCTGGATGGGCTCCATCACAGAGTCAAGAAGGAATTGTAATTCGTTCAGCACAACTGGGTAATTCTGTAACACATGAGGTTGGCCATTATTTAAACTTACCGCATTGCTGGGGAGGATCAAATACTCCTGGATTGGCTAGTAATTGCAGTGGTGATGATGGTGTGAGTGATACCCCAAATACGATAGGAAATCAAACATGTAATACTTCTGCGGTTTCGTGTAGTAGCTTAGATAATGTGCAAAATTACATGGAGTATTCATTTTGTGAAAGAATGTTTACGGAAGGTCAAAAAAGCAGGATGCATTCTGCATTAGGATCTAGTAATGGAGCAAGAAACAACCTATGGACCAATGCAAATTTAATTGCAACAGGAACAAACAATCCATACGGACCTGTTACGTGTGCACCAGTTGCCGAGTTTTCGTATGATAAAGAATACATCTGTGAGGGTGCTTCAGTAACGTTTACTGATGATTCATACAACGCTATTCCAACAGGTTGGAACTGGATATTTACAGGAGGTACGCCAAGTACATCGCCAGCTTCAAACCCAACCATTACTTATAATACTGCTGGTGTTTACAGTGTAACACATCAACCATCAACTTCTGCTGGAAGCGGTAACCTTACTAAAAATAGTATTATTACAGTAAGTTCAATCGTTGCTGATTATGTAGGGCCAATCATTGATGGTTTTGAAAGCACTACTCAATTTAATAATGATTGGTGGATTAACAATGATGGTGGTCAAACTTGGTCAAACAATACAGCCGCAGCAACTACAGGATCGAGGTCTGTAAGAATCAGAAATTATTTTACAGGGAATGATGGCGAAGTAGATGAATTGATTAGCCCCTCATTTGATATTTCTACAGCAACAACAAAAACGATGACCTTTAAGCAAGCTTGGGCTAAGAAAACAACTGCAGATACGGATAAACTATTGGTTTATTACTCTACCGATTGTGGTGGAACTTGGACTTTGAAACTTCCATTAACGGCAAGTAATTTAACAACTGCACCAAATCATTCAAATGTTTTTGTCCCTACTTCAACTGAATGGGTACAAAGGTCTGTGAGTTTAAGTGCTATTGGGACATCAACTAATGTAAGGTTTAAATTTGCATTTACCTCTGGTGGAGGGAATGACATCTACATAGATGATATTAACATTGGTGATTTTACTGTTGGAATAGATGATTTTAGCAATATCGGAAGCTTTAGTGTTTATCCAAATCCAACAAATGCTAGTGCTCAAATTTCATTCAATTTAACGCAAGATGTGGACAAGCTTAGCATCAAAGTTAGAAATGCAGTTGGACAAGAAGTGACTAACGTGGTTAACGGGCAATCATTTAACACTGGGAAATACACATTGAAAATAGATCAAGAAAGAAAATTAGCGTCAGGTATTTACTTTATAGAGTTTAATGCTGATGATAACATTAAAGTTCAAAAATTAATAGTTCAATAATTCAATACAAATTAGTTAATAATAAAAAAGCCCTCAAGTTTTCTTGAGGGCTTTTTTTATGGTTATCTTTTAATGAAATCAATGGCTATTTTTATTGATTTCATCTTGCAATTTTCTCATGGTTTCTTGTTCCTTTTTCATGGATTTTTTTCGAAAATTCTCAAACTCATCTTCCATTTTACTTAAGTCATCCTTAATGCGTTTGGTTACCAGGTTACTATTTTTGAATCGAGTAATAAAAAAGACCAAGGCTAAAAGTAACACTAGAATAATAACCCATACAAAAGTATTGTAGTTGGTTTTACTAAGCGCCATTCCCATAAATGAAATACTATCTACTTCGTCCGATAAAGTTTCAATATCTTGCTTTAAAACATTTACTTCGTTTTCTAACCGACTAATGTTGCCTTCAATCTGCGTAACAGATTTATTAGCACTAACCAAGTCTTTTCTAACAGTTTTAATAGAATCTAACGCATTGGTCTTTACTTTTAGAATAGATGTTTTTCTAATCAATTGAAAATCCCTAAACTTTGAAGATTTAGTAATGATGTAATCAAATTGCTGTTCAATTGTTCCAGAATCTAATTCAGGTTGTGCTACATTTTTCTTCTTCTTTTTGTTTTGACCATTTGCAGTCAAAGAAATTAGCATGAACAACGTAATGGATATAAGAATGATCTTTTTCATAGTCAGTTATTTTTTTCTCATAAATATTTGGATGGGAACACCAGTAAAATTAAAATGTTCTCTCAATTTATTTTCTAAAAATCGTTTATAAGGCTCTTTAACATATTGTGGTAAATTACAAAAGAATGCAAAAGAAGGAGCATGAGTTGGAAGTTGGGTAACAAACTTAATTTTTATCCATTTCCCTTTAAGCGCGGGTGGTGGAAATTTATTAATTACTTCTAACATGGTTTCATTTAATTTAGAAGTAGGTATTTTTTTACAGCGGTTCTCATAAACTTGAACGACTTCTTCTAAAGCTTTATGTATTCGTTGTTTGTTCTGTACTGAAGTAAAGATGATGGGAACATCAGTAAATGGAGCAATTTTCTTTCTAATATGTGCTTCGAATTCTTTAGCAGTGTTGGTTTCTTTGTCTACTAAATCCCATTTGTTAACAAGAATAACAATGCCTTTTTTATTCTTAATGGCCAAGTTGAAAATATTCATATCTTGGGCCATCATACCTTGCAATGCTTCAATTAAAAGCACACATACATCTGAATTTTCAATGGCTCTAACAGCACGCATTACAGAGTAGAACTCAATGTCTTCATCTACTTTCCCTTTCTTTCTTAAACCAGCAGTATCTACTAATTTTAAATCAAATCCAAAGGCGTTGTAATGTGTTGTAATCGAGTCTCTTGTTGTTCCAGCAATGTTGGTCACAATGTTTCTATCTTCACCAATTAAAGCATTCAATAAGGAAGATTTCCCTACATTGGGCCTCCCAACAATTGCTAATCTCGGAATTCCATCATCTTCATCTTCTTCTGGAACATCTTCTAAATTGTTAACCACTTCATCCAACAACTCTCCAGTTCCACTACCGTTAACAGACGAAACATTAAAAATATCATCAGCAATACCTAAACCATAAAAAACACTGGAATCCGGAATTCGAGCATTATTATCCACTTTATTAGAAACTAATATTACCTTTTTGTTGGCTCGTCTTAAAAGGTTAGCAACAGTTTGATCAAGATCGGTAATTCCAATAGTAACATCAACTACAAAGATGATTAAGTCACACTCTTCAATAGAAATGATAACTTGTTTTCTTATTTCATCCTCAAAAATATCATCAGAACCTTTAACGTAACCACCAGTATCAATTAAGGTAAATTCCTTTCCGTTCCAATCTACTTTTCCATAATGCCTGTCACGAGTAACACCACTGGCCTCATCAACTATCGCGCTTCGTGTCTCAGTCAGCCTGTTAAACAAGGTTGATTTACCAACATTTGGTCTTCCTACTATTGCTACTATATTTCCCATACAAGGCGGCTAAATTACCTAAAACTATCTATTTAGGTACCCAAAACGTTTTAATTGTGTTTCATTGTTTCTCCAATCTTTATTCACTTTTACAAAGAGCTCTAAAAACACTTTTTTGTCAAAGAACTTTTCCATGTCTAAGCGAGCATCGGTACCTACTTTTTTGAGGCTTTTCCCTTGATGACCAATGATGATCCCTTTTTGGGAATCCCTGATGACCATGATTACGGCCCTTATTCGTATGATTTTTTTATCTTCTTTAAATTCCTCCACTTCAACTTCGCATGAGTAGGGAATTTCTTTCTTGTAGTTCATCAGGATTTTTTCCCTGATAATTTCTGAAACAAAAAACTTCTCAGGTTTGTCCGTTAAAGCATCTTTATCAAAAAAGGGAGGAGACTCTGGTAATGCCGCCTTAATTTCTAACAATACTTGATCCACATTAAAGTTGTGTAAAGCAGAAATGGGAAATACTTTGGATTTCGGAAGTTGTTCCTTCCAGTAATTAACCTTTTCTTCCAAATAGATTTGGTCTATTTCATCAATTTTATTGATCAGTAATATAATGGGAGTATCTATTTTTTGAAGTCTTTCTAAGATTTCTTTATCCTTAAATTCTCTTTCTTTAACTTCTATCATTACCAATAATACATCGGCATCACTAAGTGCCGAATGCACAAAGTTCATCATGCCTTCATGCATTTTATAAGCTGGGTCAACAATACCTGGTGTATCGGAAAAAACGATTTGATAATCATCATCATTTACGATTCCTAAAATACGGTGACGGGTA
>JAJCYO010000012.1 GCA_029262875.1 Flavobacteriales bacterium | reverse complement strand
TTAATTAATAATTTAGGGCAAGTTCTATACTCTAAAGAAATAAACTCTACCAATTATTTTACTATTGATTTAGATGCTCCAAATGGAATATATTTCTTAACCTTAAAAACTACTTCTGGAGAAGTTTTTATTAGGAAGATTGCTAAGCACTAAAATACCTATGTGCATTTATTTTAAAACCTTATAGACACTTTATTGATGTTTTTACACCATCGGGGAGACATGAAATCGACAATAAAAAGGTAAAAAAAGGCGTAAAATTCAAAAGAAAAACTTCCTGAATAATACGCCATTACTGAGCAGAGAGGAAGGGATTCGAACCCTCGATATGTTACCATATACACGCTTTCCAAGCGTGCGCCTTAAGCCACTCGGCCACCTCTCTGGATGTTTTGGGAAAAGAGGATAAAGATCCAAACTTCTCCAAGGTCAAAATGGAATATGTGAACGCTTCGCGTTCTAAGCTTTTTTGTTCTTCCTTACTCATTCAAGTAAACTTGATTCGTTGAAGAACAAAAAAGCTCACACACCCTGTGTGCAAGCCTTCCATTCTCTTGTGAGCGCGATAGGATTCGAACCTATGACCGCCTCCTTAGAAGGGAGGTGCTCTATCCAGCTGAGCTACGCGCCCTTTCCACTCGTTAAGGTGAGTTTGACCTTTTTGTAAAAAACCATCAACCTAAGGAAGATGGTTTTTAGTCGGGGTGGCAGGATTCGAACCTAAATTTCTCACCTACCAAAATATCTTAAACAAACCTATTAAATCTCTATAATCAACCCTTTCAACACCCCTTATCTATAAGGAATGCAATAGTACTAAAATAATTTTACATACTCTAAAAATGTTTTTGTAAAATTTTATGTAGTATGAAAAATTGTAAAAAACAACGAAAAACGAGCTACATTTTCGTACTACAATTGTATAACAAAAATTGACAAGGAATATTTTAATATATTTGTAAATTATCAATAACGATAATATCTATGGGATTTGAATTTAAAACATCAAAGGTATCGTAACCATTTTCGCATATACTTTCATCTTGATTAAACTAGCACCAAGAGTCTCGGATAAAATTAAATTCCTTTCGATAAGTAATATTTTTATCATACTGTCCTGATTTAAACATTAAAATTAATCTGAAATAATTTGATGAATTTTAATTCACATAGAAACCTTTCAATCCTTAAATGAATCATAAACTCTTTGCTCTATCACAGATACCATTTCCAACCCATCTTTTCCAATAATTAATTTCAATTCTTCCATAGATTCTTTCCAAAGTGGAAGTATTTTTTTAACCAAATCGATTCCTTGTTTACTCAGATACACTTGAGGACGGTATTCTTTACCTTTAATAATGTATCCTTTTGTCTGAAGTCTATCTACATTTCTGCTAATTGAAGATCTTTCTAACGCCAGTTGATCCCCTAATTGACCTTGATAAACTGGTCCTAATTCATAAAGTGTTAGTAACAAACTCATTTGATTTTCTGTAATATCAAATTCTTTAATACACGAACGGATATATTCATCAACAATTCGTGATAAGCGTCTTAGACCTAAACCAACACATTCATCATTTTTATATGCCATAATACAAATGTAATAAATTAAACATAATTCCAATCAGAAACAAAAAGAATAAGAAATGTTTCCGTTTAGTTATTTGTTTCTTAAGTTTGTGCCTGAAATTGTATAATTAAGTCCTTCTACTACACTTTACCATGTTTTGAGGTTAAATGATTAGTTAGAATAGTAACCAATTAAAGTATGGTAGAAGGCACAATTATTAATAAACAATGGTGCAACTATATAAAAAATACATAGGAAAAAATGGAGCAAAAGAATTAGCCATATTTTTTTCGTTTATAATTTTTTATAAAATTTCTAGATATATTGCAATTGGAGATGCAAATACAGCTTTTGAAAACGCTCGAAAATTAATTGATTTGGAAAAGAGCTTTGGAATATTTACAGAACCCCTCATACAAGGATTATTCTTAACAAGAATCAATCTTATTAAATTTCTAAACACCTTTTATATGTACGTTCATATACCTGCAACAGTAGTCTTTTTTGTATGGCTTTATAGAAAGTATAATTCTAAATACAATTGGGTAAGAAATGGTTTTTTAATTGCAAACAGTATTGCTCTTCTATTTTTCATTGCCTACCCATGTGCTCCTCCAAGAATGCTTCCTGAACATGGTTTTTCTGACACTCTACTACAAATAAGTAAAGTAAATTTATACGATGGTTTCTTCTCTAATTTATTTAATCAATATGCAGCCGTTCCATCTATGCATTTTGGTAATGCTTTTTTAATAGCCATTGCAATAATACTGTATGCTGATACCAGTTTCAAATGGCTATTTTTATTATACCCACTATTTGTTTTATTGGTCATTGTTATTACTGCAAATCATTTTTATTTAGACGCTATTTTAGGTGGATTAGTAGTTAGTTTACCATATCCGATTATTCGACTTAAAAACTTATTAATGAGTAAAATTAGGTTAAACAATGCTCTATAAGTATTTCGCACATATATTATTTGTTTTTTGCTTTATAATTTATCTTTCTTGTGCTCAAGCACAAGTAAAGGAAAAAATAAAATTTGGAACCGAATTGAACTCCCATATAAGTTATTCAGGAATAAATACAGGCATTCAAATGAATTTACTTCATCAAAACCATAGCTTAGGAATAGGTATAAAAAATACTTACCAAAATAGTTATTTCTATTACCGAAATGCACTTGGAATAATAATCGATTATAAATACTTTTTAATAACCAAAGAAAATATAAAAGCCTTTATCTCTATAAATTATAATAATGTAATATATAAATCATTAAGACGACATGCTTCAAAAAATAATATCATCCATGAATATACTTACAGTAATGGATATTTAATAAGACTGTATAAGAATTGTTGGGTTGGAAATACGATTGGTTTAGGAGGTTATACCGAACGATTTTATGATTATTCAGAAAAGGAATATGGCTCTTACATAGGATATAATGTAATGTTTAAAGGAATGATAAGTTATGAATTTTAGGTTATTTATATTAATTATTTTTCTAGCCTTTTTATCTTGTAAAAAAGCTGAAATAAACCCTATAAACAACTTGAATGGAGGAGTTATTTATGTTGTTGGTCATGGAGGAACTGGTTTTCAGTCAGCCTACAATGAAATGCCAGAAAATTCATTATCAAGCATTACCAAAGCTATAGAGGTATATAATGCTGATGGTGTTGAAGTAGATGTACAACTTACAAAAGATTTGAACTTAGTACTTTATCATGATGATAAATTAGAAACATCAACCAACGGAAATGGGTTTTTATATGATTATAATTTAGAAGAATTAAACCGGTTTAAATACGACAGAGACTTCTACACAAATATATTTTTGGATGAACATATTATAACATTAGAAACAGTCTTACAAAAGTTTTCTCAACGTAATATTAAACCACAAATTCATTTAGACCTTAGAACTTGGTTATATGATAATCACCAATATTCATTCGAAGAGTTTATAGAATTATACACAACTAAAATTGTCCAATTAATCCTAAAGTATAATTATCAAGAATACACATATATTTCTTCAGGTTCAAGTGAAGCGTTATTAGCAATACAAAAGATTAACCCTAACCTTAAGTTAATGCTGGCAACTAGTGATGTTTATGGCTTGTTATCGCTTATAAAACAGAATAATTGGTATGGGATAGTTGCACAAAATGCTAATATGACAAAACAAAAAATTGACTATGCTCACCAAAACAAGATAAGAGTTGCACTATTTAATGTTAAAATCCAAAGTGAAATAGTTGATGCCGTAAATAAACACCCTGAATTTATTTTAACTGATAACATACCGAAACTTCAACAAATCTTATATGAATAAAGAAATAAACATGAGTCAAAATATAGTAGGTGCTGACGGAAAGCTAGGTATTTTATTGCCAGGTATGGGTGCAGTAGCGACAACTCTTATCGCAGGAGTGTATGCTGTAAACAAAGGAATTTCAAAACCTATAGGTTCAACTAGTCAAATGGGAACAATTAGAGTTGGAAAAAGAACAGAAAATAAAACGCCATTAATTAAAGACTTTATTCCTTTGGCAGACTTAAGTAAAGTTGCTTTTGGTGGTTGGGATATTTTTGAAGAAAATGTATATGAATCAGCAGTACATGCAGGTGTATTAGACAGGTATCTTTTGGAACAGTTGAAGACTGAATTAGAAGCCATACAACCCATGAAAGCTGTTTTTGATAAAAAATATGTTACTAAACTAGAAGGTAGTCATGTAAAAACTGGTGCTACTAAAATGGATTTAGCTGACCAATTAAGGCAAGATATTAGAGACTTTAAAACAAACAATAATTGTGCTAGGTTGGTAATGGTGTGGTGTGGTTCTACCGAAATATATATTGAAGAATCTGCAGTTCATCAAACGATAGAAAGTTTAGAGGAAGGAATGAGAAATAATGATGAAAACATTCCATCAAGTATGATATATGCATATGCTGCAATTATGGAAGGCGTTCCTTATGCAAATGGAGCCCCTAACCTATCTGCTGATATTCCTGCATTAGTACAATTGGCAAAAAACAACAACACTCCTATTTGTGGTAAAGATTTTAAAACTGGTCAAACATTAATGAAAACGATTTTGGCTCCAGGATTAAAAACGAGATCGCTAGGTATTTCTGGATGGTTTTCTACTAATATTTTAGGTAACAGAGATGGTGAAGTTTTAGATGATCCTGCATCATTCAAAACTAAAGAGATGTCTAAATTAAGTGTATTAGATTCCATTCTAGAACCAGAAAAAAATCCTGATTTATATAAAGATTTGTACCATAAAGTTAGAATTAATTACTACCCACCTCATGGAGATAATAAAGAAGGTTGGGACAATATAGATATTTACGGATGGTTAGGTTACAAAATGCAAATTAAAGTAGATTTCTTATGTAGAGATTCTATTTTAGCAGCACCTTTAGTATTAGATTTAGCTATCTTTTTAGATTTAGCTTCAAGATATAACATGGGTGGAATTCAAGAATGGTTATCATTCTTCTTTAAAGCACCACAAACGCCAGCTAAAAATATGCAGCCTTTACATGATATTTTTAAACAAGAAATGAAATTAAAAAACACGTTACGTTACTTACAAGGTGAAGATTTAATTACGCATTTAGGGTTGGATTATGAAAATAAATTACAATAAAGAGGGTCATGAGAATAAACCCTTTATTCGTAACAATATTATTTATGAACCTTAAAAAACTTTGTAAACAAAAAATGTTTTCTATTTTTGGACTCTTGAAAATTTATTGAAATGAACAAAAAAGATAAAGAAGCGGAACTTTTAATTACCGTTACTGAATTATTTATGAAGTACGGAATTAAAAGCCTTACGATGGACGATATTTCCAGTCACTTAGGCATTTCTAAAAAAACACTATATCAATATGTTTCTGATAAAAAGGATTTGGTTAGAAAGGCAATTGAATTAGCAGTCAACGAGGATCAGTGCTTGCTTAAAGATATTGCAATTAAAGAAGAAAACGCTATTGATGAAGTGTTAGCTATCAATGAAAGAATAAGTCAAAAACTACAATCTGTTCAACCCGCAGTAATGTATGATTTACAGAAACATTATCCTGAAGCATGGAAAGTAATGGAGGATCATAAAAAATGTTTTGTTTATGATATGATTATAGAAAACATTAATACTGGAATAGCACAAGGAGTGTATCGGGAAAACGTAAACCCTGAAATTATTGCAAGTGTATATGTCAATATGATTAATAAAATATTTGATTTTGACATGTTCCCTTCACACAAATATAATTTCTCTACGCTCCATAAAGAAATTGCCCGTTACCATATTCGTGGCATAGCTAATGCAAATGGAATAAAGTTTTTAGTTAACCGATTTAAAGATAATAATCATGATTTTTAATTATAAGTCAGCAGCACTTTTGTTCTTGATATTAGTATTGTTGCCTTTTATCACTGAGGCTCAAGAAAATGGAAATTCGTTTAGTTTAAAACAAGCTCAAGAATATGCGTTGAAGAATAACTACAGTATATTAAATGCTTCTAGAGATATTGATATTGCGAAAAAGAAAGTTTGGGAAACTACTGCAATAGGGTTACCCCAAGTGATGGCTGAAGCTAAAATTCAAAATTTTATTGATATTCCAACCAGTTTGGCCCCTGCGAGTGCTTTTAATCCTAATGCTCCTGCTGACGAACTCGCAGAACTTCAATTTGGATTAAATTATAATAATTCAGCTACGATATCAGCTTCCCAATTAATTTTTGATGGCTCTTACATTGTTGGTCTACAGGCAGCAAAAACATATAAAGAACTATCGATAAACACTCAGAAAAAGACTGAACAAGAGGTTGAAGATCTGGTTGCCCAAGCTTATTATACCGTTTTGGTAGCGGCAGAAAATCAAAAAGTGTTACAAGAAAATTACGAATCCGTAGAATCTCTATTGGAAGGAACAAAAAAGACATATAAGGAAGGGTTAATTGAAGAACAAACTGTTGATCAACTTCAATTGAATTTGATTAACCTAAAAAATGCCGTTGACCAAGCGAAAAGGCAAGCAGAAATTGCTCAGAATCTACTAAAATTTCAAATGGGGTTAGATATTAGTCAACCCATTGAACTTACAGATGATTTACTATTATTAATTGAAACAGGAGAAGAATCGTCAGCCGTGCTAACTCAAAAATTTGAATTCACAAGCCATATAGACTATCAATTGATTCAAACTAACGAGAGGCTGATGAAACTAAATTACCGTAAAGAAAAATACTCATTTGCACCTTCTTTATCAGCTTTTTTTAGTCATCAGCAATCTAATATGAGTAATGATTTTGATGCATTTAGTGGTGGCAAATACTACCCAACAACGTTATGGGGGTTAAGTTTAAAAATCCCAATATTAACAAGTGGGATGCGCTTGGCAAAAATGGGGCAAGCGAAAATTGAATATGAAAAAGCAATAACTACTTCTAAACAAGTGGAACAGAGTTTAACTTTAAAAGCTCAAACTGCACAGTCCACCTATAATTCAGCTTATGACACTTATTATAATCAGCAACAGAGTTTAGCATTGGCAAAAAGTATTTATGATAAAATGGTTAAGAAATTCAAAGAAGGTACCATTACTAGTTTAGAATTGACTCAATCACAAGTACAAATGCTTTCAACAGAAGGAATGTATATCAAATCAATTTTAGATTTATTAAATGCAAAATCTGCTCTTAAAAAAGCATTGGGAAATAACTAATCAAAAAGTAATTTTTAGAAAATAATTATAAAATAAATTGGAATGAAACAAAGTTTAATATATTTAAGTCTAGTAGTAATTCTTGCTGCGTGTGGCTCATCAACAACTAGTGATGTCACCATTTTACAACAAAAGAAAGATTCGTTAAAAACAATCTATGACGATATTGCTCAACAAATAGCATCTATTGACCAAGAACTAAAAACGTTAGATACGACCATAAAACTCCCCTTAATTACTGTCAACACCATAGAAACTAGAGCTTTTGAGCATTTTGTTGAAGTACAAGGGAGTGTTGAAATAGGTGGAAATGCATTGGTTTACCCAGAAGTCCCAGGCAAAATAATCGCTATTCGTTTTAGAGAAGGTACTAAGGTTAATAAGGGTGATTTGATCATTCAATTAGATGCTGGAACATTGTCTTCAACGATTAAAGAGGTAGAAACTAGTTATAAGCTTGCAAAAGATATTTTTGAAAAACAAGATCGGTTATGGAAAGATAAAATAGGCTCTGAAGTTCAATACCTTCAAATAAAAGCTAATAAAGAATCATTGGAACAGAAACTAAAAACACTAAAAGAACAGTTGGATATGTATTCCATTAGAGCTCCATTTTCTGGAGTTATAGATGAAATAAACCATAAAGTTGGCGAGGCAGTAAACCCTGTGGCTCCTGCATTGAGAGTTATAAATTTCAATGATGCTTATTTAAAAGCAGATGTTTCAGAAAACTACATAGAAACAATCAAAGAGGGGAATAAAGCAAAAGTATTTTTCCCAGCTTTGAATAAAGAGTTTGCTTCTAAAATAACTCGAACTGGAAATTTTATCAACCCAAATAACAGAACGTTTATAATCAATATTGATTTAACTGAGTTTAATGAAAATGTGAAGCCGAATTTACTGGCAGATGTGAAAATTTTGGATTATAAGAAGGATACTGCTGTAGTTGTACTTTCAAGAATTATTCAGCAAGATAGAAAAGGGAACGAGTATATTTATATAGTGGTGAAAGAAGGGAAAATGGAAGTGGCTAAAAAAGTGGTGATCAAGACCGGTTTATCTTATGAAAAACATACGATTGTTTTATCGGGGTTAGATGGTGGTGAAAAATTCATTGATAAAGGAGCCAGAAGCATCCAAAATGGAGAGTTGGTTAAAATAATTGTTGAAGAAAACTAAACCCTTATAATTTTAAAGAATGCAAGAAGAAAACGATAAAAATAAAGGGCTCAAAAGTTTTGGTTTAACTACGCTAGCCGTTAAAAACAGGACAACCGTATTTGTATTAACTGCAATCGTGCTACTTACTGGTGCAGTATCATATATCTCTATGCCTAGAGAAGCTTTTCCTGAAATTGTGATTCCAGAAATATATGTTGGGACTCCCTATCCGGGGAACTCTCCAACAGATGTTGAGAAATTAATTACACGTCCATTAGAGAAAGAAATTAATTCTATTACAGGGATTGATAAAATATCTTCCTCGTCAATTCAAGGGTATTCTTCTATTCAAATTAAATTTGACTTTAGCGTTACTCCAAAGGAGGCATTAAGAAAAGTAAAAGATGCTGTAGATAAAGCTAAAAGTGATGCTGATTTCCCAGATGATTTACCTGCTGAGCCTAATGTTTTTGAAATGAATTTTTCAGAACTAAGGCCAGTAATGAATATTAATTTATCTGGCGATTTCTCGTCTGAATTGCTAAAAGATTATGCAGAAATTATTGAAGATAAAATAGAGGACTTACCACAAATTACAAAAGTGGACATAAGGGGGATTCAGGAAAAAGAAGTAAAATTAAAAGTAGATGTTCAGAAAATGGAATCTATGCAAATAAGTTTTAGAGACATTGAAAACGCTATTGGAGCTGAGAATGTTACTATTTCAGGAGGAGATATAATTGTAGATGATATTAGGAGAACAGTAAGAACGATAGGGGATTTTAAAGATTGGAAAAAAATAAAAAATGTCATCATTAAACAGGAAAAGGGAAATATTGTTTATCTAAGAGATGTCGCTATTGTTGAATTTGAGGAAAAAGATAGAGAATCATTTGCACGTGAATTTGGTCAGCCAGTGGTTATGTGTGATGTATTTAAACGAGGAGGAGCTAATTTATTAGATGCCTCTGATGCTATTAATGATATCATAGAAAATCTTAAAGCATCTGAATTCCCTAAAAGTTTAGCCATTTCAATTACTGCTGATATGTCTGAGAAAACAAGAACGCAGGTAAGTGAATTAGAAAACAGTATTCTGTTTGGGATGCTGTTGGTTGTTGGTGTTTTACTCTTCTTTTTAGGTTTACGGAATGCATTATTTGTTGGACTTGCTATTCCCTTATCAATGTTTATTTCTTTTATGATTTTAGGGGCTCTTGGAGTAACCCTTAATATGATTGTTTTGTTTGCTTTGGTTCTTGCATTAGGAATGTTGGTAGACAATGGCATTGTAATTGTTGAGAATATTTATCGACTAATGGACGAGGGATACTCCCCTGTACAAGCAGCGATACATGGTGCTGGCGAAGTCGCTTGGCCAATAATTGCTTCAACAGCAACTACTTTAGCTGCATTTTTACCTTTAGCAATTTGGCCTGGACAGATGGGAGAATTTATGAAGTTTTTACCCTTAACATTAATGATTGTGTTAGGGTCTTCATTGTTCGTTGCTTTAGTCATTAACCCTGTTTTTACGGCTGTTTTTATGAAGCTAGAAGAAAAACCTGCGAATAAGAAAAAGATTATAATTATATCAACCTCATTGGTATTGTTTGGTTTGGTAATTGATTTTATTGGGTCAATGGCTTACGGAAATATTCTAATTGCCGCAGGATTGACCATACTTACTTCCACTTATTTTTATAGTCCGGCAACTACTTATTTCCAAGAGAAAATACTTCCAAAGTTGGATTTATTTTATCAGCGTTTTTTAACTTATGTTTTAGGAGGACGAAAACCTGTTTTTTGGATTTTAGGAACTTTCGGGCTATTAATATCTTCATTTATCTTAATGGGATTGGCAACACCTAAGGTAGAATTTTTCCCTGTTAACATGCCTAATTATTTAAATATATTTATAGAGCAACCTGTTGGAACGGATATAGAAGCCACCAACAAAATTGCGATAGATGTAGAAAAAAAGGTAATGAATTATTTTAACACTGAAATTGAAGTAGATGGAGAAAAAACATCAAGAAATTTCATGATAGAATCTATTATTGGTCAAGTAGGTCAAGGTACTTCCGATCCCGCACAAGGTGTTTCAATGGGGGAAACACCCAACAAGGCTCGGATTACCATTTCATTTGTAAAATACAGTGAACGAAAAGGATTGAAAACGAATCAGATAATGAACGAAGTCCGGGACATAGTTAGAGAAATTCCCGGTGCTAAAATTATTGTAGATAAGGATGCCGCAGGCCCACCACAAGGGAAGCCTGTTAATATTGAATTATATGGTGATGACTATGAAGCTCTTATAGATGAAGCCGAAGAAATGCAAAAATTCATAAACAGATCCAATATCTATGGAATTGAAAAATTAAATTTAGACATTCAAACAGGAAAACCAGAAATAATTGTAAATGTGGATAGGCAAAAAGCAAAACGGTTTAATTTATCTACCTCTCAAATAGGATCAACCATTCGTACTGGTTTGTTTGGAAAAGAAATATCCAAGTACAAAGAAGGAGAGGATGATTATAAAATAATGTTAAGAATGAGTGATGCTACTCGTTATAATATGGATAATTTAATTAATCAAAAAATCACCTTTAGAGATCCAAGCAATGGCAAAATTAGTCAAGTTCCTATTTCAGCAGTAGCTACAGCAGAAAAATCGAGCACATTTAGTGCCATTAAGAGAAAAAATTTAAAACGTTTAGTGACTATTCAGTCTAACGTTATTGAAGGTGCAAACCCTACCGAAGTGGTTGAAAATATTAGAGCAGTACTTAAAGACTACCCGATAGATGAAAAACATCACTTTTTATTTACTGGCCAACAAGAAGAGCAAGCTAAAGAAATGAGTTTTTTAAGTAGAGCATTAATGATAGCGGTATTCCTTATCTTTTTAATAATAGTGGCACAGTTTAATTCTATTTCTGCTCCTGTTATTATTGTTGGATCAGTTGTATTTAGCCTGATTGGAGTGTTGTTGGGGTTGATTATTTTCCAGATGGATTTCGTTATCATGATGACAATGATTGGTATTATTTCATTGGCTGGAATTGTGGTGAATAATGCAATAGTTTTACTTGATTACACCAAGTTGGTAATTGAACGAAAGAAATTAGAATTTGGGTTAGATGAGAAAGAAAAGTTACCGATAGATGAAGTTACTAATTCAATTATTGAAGGGGGGAAGACAAGATTAAGGCCTGTGCTTTTAACTGCAATTACTACTGTTTTGGGATTAATGCCTTTAGCAGTTGGAATGAATATTAACTTCTTTACGTTATTTTCAGAATTAGATCCTCAAATTTATTTTGGAGGAGATAATGTTGTATTCTGGGGTCCAATGTCATGGACTATTATTTTTGGGTTAACCTTTGCTACATTTCTAACCTTGGTCATAGTTCCTGTAATGTTTTTATTGGTAGAAAAATTCAAGTATAGAGTCATAAAATAACACAAGGAAACTATTTACATGAATAATACTTTAATCTATTATGAGACAATTTTGAACACTTTAGATGAAGTATTGGATATTGAAATATCTGAAACAAGCCTGTCAACTTCTTTAGAAGATTTGGGCATTGACAAAATTGCTTTTGTAGAGTTAATAATGAAATTAGAAGGTAAATTAAATTTTAGAGCAGATGAAGGATTATATGAGCTTGAAACATTAGATGAGTTGATTAATCAAATAAAAAAATACAAATTGATAATTAGTTAGGTTAGAACCATTTAATTACGTGATTAATGGTGAAAGGTTGAGAGGACCTTAAGTATCTCAAGGCTCTCTCAACTTTTTTTGTTCATTAATTTTGTATAGACTTCTTATGTTATGATTAAAAGCTTCAGTCTAGTATTATTTTTAGCCTATTTTAGCCCATTTTCATTTGGACAACGAACAGAAACATCACTCAATTTCAATCAACGAAAGGTTCACCTTCTTTTAGAATCCGAAAATGATCTTCTGTTCCAAACCGATTATTATTATACCGCTGGAATAGCTCTAACTTATGTACACAAAACTCTAAAGAACACTCCTGCACAACTAATTCTGAAATCAAAAACTCCAAATCTTATTTCTTTCAGTGGGTTTGGAATTGAACAACGAATATTCACTCCATTTTCGATTACATCCCCAAACAGCATAGAAAATGATCGCCCATACACCGCCTATGTGATGCTATCGAATTTTTCAACAATAATAAATTTAGATAAACATTTAAAAATTGGAAACGAAATTGGAATTGGCATACTAGGACCCGCAGCAAAAGGCGAAGAAATGCAAACATATGTTCACAAAACAATAGGATCAGATTTACCTGAAGGCTGGGAGAACCAATTAAGCAATGCTTATCTTATCGATTATCAGTTTCGGATAGAAAAAGGTTTTTTTAATGATAGGGTAGCTAATCATCTTTTACCTTTTGGAGAGCTAAGAGTTGGAACTTTAACTGATAAAATAAGTGTGGGATTACTCTTCAAATTTGGAAATGTAATTAAGACATTAAAGAACACTTCAAAATCAGAGGATACAAAAAAAACTTTAGTTTGGGAATGGTTGTTTGAGGCTAAATATCAACGTGTTTTTTATGATGCGACTCTGCAAGGAGGAGTGTTAGGTAAAAATAAGGTTATTGGGCTGAGTAAACAGGAAATATTATCTCGTCAATATCATCTTAGAACTGGAGTTAATCTTTATTATAAAAGACTTTTCTTACGTTATATGGTTCAATTTAATTCAAAGAATTTCTCATCAAGTAGAATTCATCAATATGGAGGGATTATTATAGGTTATTCTTTCTAACTTGTGTTATATTCTGGATTCTTCGAGATTCGAAAAGAGAAATGAAATTTGAAAGATTGTTATAATCATAGGAAACTGAAAATGTTAAAATTTAAAATATTTATACTAATTATAATTGTCACTATTTTTTCGATTGGATCTGCTTTTTTGTATTTTTTGTATTCGAATGGTGCACCCATAACACATGGGGACATCGATTATGGAATAGAATATAAAAAGGATTTATCCTTAGATATCTATTATCCTACTAAAAAAGTATTCGAAAAATCACCTGTTATATTATACTTTCATGGTGGTGCTTGGGTTGCTGGGCGAAAAGAAGCTATTAATTTCAATAGAGTAAATGGGGCTATTAAAATGCTTAGAGATAAAGGGTATGCAATTATTAGTCCAGAGTATACAATAGCTCATGATGGAAAATCACCTATACCAGACTGTGTTATTAATGCTTTTGATGCCATTAAATGGATAGAAGATAATGCGAACAATTATAATTTTGATTTAAATAATTTTGGTGTATTTGGAGAGTCAGCTGGAGCGCATTTAGCCATGTTAACTGCTTATGCAAAGCCTTCGGATTTTTCCATTGGTTACCCAAAACCTAATTTTGATTATGTAGTTGATATATATGGGCCTAACGATCTTGGAAATCTTCTTCAGAGCCAAGTAAATGATAGTTTAAATACTTATTTAGAAAAATTGCCAGAATCATTAAATGAGTACTTTAATCTAACGAAATATTTATTTGGCTTTGATCCCATTAAGGACTCTATAAAAGCTAAACAATTTACAGATAAATTTTCTCCAATTTTTTATCTCAACAAAGAGATACCTTCTACTTTGATTATCCATGGATCAAAAGACATATTAGTTCCAGTATCTCAGTCTATTCATCTAAAAAACAAACTAATAGCTTTAAATGTTAAAAATGAATTTCATATTTTAAAAGGTGTAAATCATGCATTTGCTGATGCAACTGACTCTCAGAAAAAAAACATCCAAATTTGGATAGCAGAATTTATAGAAAACCAATATAATAATAACAAATAATAATAATATGTTCGATTTAGATAAGATACCCTCTCAAAAAGGGAGAATTTCGGTAGTAACTGGTGCTAATAGTGGGTTGGGATATGCAACAACAACTGTTCTTGCTCAAAAAGAATTTAAGGTGATTATGGCTTGCCGAAATGAAAAAAAGGCAGAAAAAGCAAAAGCTGAAATAATTAAAAAAATCCCAAATGCAGATTTGATTATAATGAAATTAGACTTAACCAAACTTTCATCTGTACGTTCTTTTGCGAAATTATTCGATTCCACTTTTGAAAAGTTAGATTTACTTATAAATAATGCAGGAATTATGATTCCTCCATTTTCAAAAACAGAAGATGGCTTTGAAAGTCAAATGGGAGTTAATTATTTTTCTCATTTTCTGCTTACTGGTCTATTGCTTCCACAACTAAATAAAGGAAAAAATGCAAGAGTGGTATGTTTGAGTAGTATTGCTCATATAAATGCAACGATAGATTTTGATAATTTGAATAGTGAAAAGAAATACTCAAAAATGACCGCTTATGGGCAAAGTAAATTAGCTTGTTTAATGTTTGCGTATGAATTACAAAGAAGACTGGAAAATGCAGGGAGCAGTGTAATTGCTGTTGCTGCTCACCCAGGAGTTTCAAATACAAATTTAGGACGGTATTTACCCAAAATAGCACAAATTATATCACCATTATTTACTCCATTTTTTACGCATTCTCCAGATAAAGCTGCTATGCCCAGCCTAAATGCAGCACTTGGTACAGGTGTGAAAGGAGGGGATTATTATGGACCAACTGGTTTTAGAAAAATGAAAGGAGAACCAGGAAAATCAACATCCAACAAAATTTCACATGATAAGAAAATAGCATCCAAATTATGGAAGGTTTCTGAAGAATTGACAGACTTTTCCTTTCAATTATGAAAAATGAAAGAATCATTAATAAAAATTAAAAGCAAATTAAGGTGATTGCTAATGAATCTGAAGTATTGGGTGTATGATTATTTACAAATAGAATAAAGCTGATTCTTTATAATTATATTTAGGATTTCTCCTAATGAATAATCTTCTAGTGGAAAAATCAGCTTGTCGAATGCAAATTGTAACTGTCCAATACAAATTTTAGCAGAAATGTCTACATCGAGGTCTTCTCGGTAAACTCCATCTTGGATTCCTTTGATAATATTAGTTCTGATTTTTCCAATAATTACTTTGTCTCTATGATCAATATATAAAAGCCAAATTTTCGGGTAATTATTCTCTAGTTCACTAACTACTGAGGGGTTAAATTCTTTTAAATAAATGGAACAATGCTCCATGATGTAGGTAAATTCTTCTTTACAATCTTTAAAATTGGGGACTTCATTACATGATTTTTCTTGTAGCTTAAAATATATAGTAGAAAGAGCCGACACTATTTCCTCTTTAGTCTTATACTTTTTTCTTAACTCGCCAATTGGCACATTAGCTTCGTTCGAAATATCTTCCATCCCTATGCTTTCTAAGCCCTGTTCTATAAACAGTTGAGCTGAAATATTTAATATTTTATTTCCAAAATCAATTGCCATAAATCATATAGTTGACTCAATTATAAAACTTCTATCACTAAAACCTGGTAGCATATCTGAATAGGTATGCCTAATTTCATCATTACCATCGGCTAAAGCCATCGAATATATAACAGGCACATAATGGTCTGGTGTGGGAGCTGCCATTTTACCTAATTTATTTTTTTCATAGTTTATTAATGCTTTTACGTCTCTATCGTCTATTTTGTTCTTAATCCAATCTTCAAATTCTGTTTCCCATCCATAAATGTTTGTGTCACCATTTCTCATTTTAGCCATAGCAAGCTTTAGATTGTGAATTAAAGCACCACTACCAATAATTAACACTCCTTGTTCACGATATTTTTTTAATTGGATGGCCAAATCATAATGATATTGAGCAGGTTTATGATAATTTATACTTAACTGAAAAACAGGAACATCAGCTTCTGGAAATAAATGCATTAACATTGGCCAGTTGCCATGATCAAACCCCCAATCAGTTGTTGTTTCTATTTCATTAATATTATTCGCAATTTTCTTTGCCATTTCAGGAGATCCAGGAGCAGGATATTTTATGGTATAATAATTATCAGGAAAACCATAGTAATCATAAATGGTTTTTGGTGAAGGAGAAATATTAACAAAAGAACCTTTAGTGCACCAATGGGCAGAAACAACTAAAATGGCATTAACAGTATATTTTGCTCTAATATCTTTACCTAATCTACCTAAATAAGTGTTGAATGGATTCCCATAATGAGGCACCGGAATATCCATGGGATTTCCATGGGAGGTAAATAAAACTGGCAATTTCTGACCTGTGGGTTCAGTCTCATTGAGTGCTTTGGCCAATCCTGATAATCCAAATGTTCCTGCTCCTATTACTCCCATACCTGCTATTTTTATAAATTTTGACCGCTTCATTTGGTTCGTATCTTATCAAGAAGGTTATTTAGTTGTGTCACTTCTTTTTTATTTAGATGTGAGAGAATAGCATCTTGTTTTTCTTCACATGACGTCATTTTTTCTAATAAGTCAAGTCCTTTTTTACTTATCATTACATCTTTCTGCCTTCTGTCTTCCATACATTCATTGCGGTCAACTAAATCTTTACCATGTAACCTATCCACTATTCTGCTCACATCAGAATTTTTATCCATCATTCTCTCTTTAATTGTTCCAATAGAAACTGCCTTAGGATATTGACCTCGAAGTATTCTAAGCACGTTAAATTGTGGAGCTGCTAATCCATGCTTTTTTAACATTTTAAAAAACTGTTGTCCAATAATGGTGTTGGTATAGTAAAGGTTTACAACAGCCTTATGATACTCATTCCTGAATTTACTCTTTATTTCATCTTCTAATTTCATAATTCTTTCAATTTTTCATTTGTGCTTTCCTTGACTTCTATATTCTGTAATTGCTTTATCTAACTGATTAAGTTGAATCCAAGCAGATGTCTTGATAGACTGGATAAAACTATTTCTAAACAAAATTTTACGATACCAGTCCAAGCTTATCTCTACAATCATCAATATTTTAATTAAACCATTCTCTTCGGTCTTTATTTTAAAGCTAAAGCATACTTCTGCACCATTTTGTGCAGATAAAAAAGAAATCTCCCTATTTTCTTCACACGCTGAAACATAGCAGATGGATTGATTCTTCTTTTTATCAATTAACGATTCTACCCACAAGACAGACCCTTTTTGTAAATGGGTATTGCCTAAATGCTCAACTCTAATAATATAAGGCATCCAATTTGGTAAATAATTACAATTACTCAATAGATCCCACACTGATGCAATATCTGCGTAAACAAGTCGCTCTTCTGAATATTTATACTGCCTAATCATTTATTCGAGACCAAGTTTAAGTCTTAAATCAGAATTCTTATTTGAATGTTTATTCCAATAATCGGACTTTATTGTTGTTATTAAATTAGCCGTAGTGGTCATTTCTTTTTTATTTTCTCCCCATCCACTTTCATACGTTTCTTTCCACGAAAGAACCTTGTATGGAAAAGTGGTTTCAAAATTAATAGTTAAAGTCCTTTTTAATTCAGGGTAAGTAATCGAATACGTGGTCAATGAATCGTTTAACTGTTCTTTTGATGTTTCACATTTGTAAGCTTTTAAAGCTTTGTGCATCAATCTTAAATAAAAAAATGAAGGAACCATTTCTATTTCCCCTGTAGGTAAATTTCCTGGATTTAATCGAACTATTGACCATAGATCATCTTCTAAATTTGTTTTATCTAAGCTCAAATTATCAAATGTTTGATTTTCAAAATAGGAAGACAATTTAACCTCAAATTTCTTCTTACTTTTTAATTCCATGTAGGTATGACCACACCATTCTTGTGATGAGGAAGAAATTTTTAACGAATACTCACCATTCTTAAAGGGAAAAAAGGAGCTGGTCATCATCGAGTAGGGATAAATGCCTGTAGTAAATTTCTTTGTGAAGTTGAGCTTTAATACAGAAATATCTTTGTTTGTAGGCTTATCCGGTTTTGCATTTTTTTCTTTAGAAAAAGGTTCTGTTACATAAACTAAAACAACATGTCCTTTATGTAGCTCTCCGTAACGAGCTTGCGTGAGTTCGTAACTCGAAATTTCTGCTTCGTTATTGTACCAATAGCTTTTTGTGATAGAATCGTTTTGTACAACAATCAATGGTTCTTTGTCGTTCTGTGAACAAGAAGAAAAGCAAACCGATAACAGTAATATGGTTGATATTAATTTCATTATTCGATGTTAATGCCGTATTTATCTAGCAAACCTATTACTCCTTGAGAAGAAAATTTTGCTTTTTTAATTCGGTTATTCTCTGGGTTTATTGAATAACCATAAGCCGTTCTAAAATCCGCTTGTTCAATTATTGAGTTATTAAAAATTGCACCTCTCAAATCACAATTATTAAAAATTGCAGCAACTAAACTTGTAGAGGAAAAATCTACGTCATTCAGCTTACATTCGTTAAAGTACATTCTTCTGAGCTTTAACCTCTGAAATGACGAGAAATTTAAAATGCAATTTTCAAATGAAAAGGAGAGTAAAAACTCATTGCATTCATCAAAATGCAACCCAAGTAATTTACACCCTTTAAATTTTACATCTTTAAAAGAAGTGTTCGTTATTTTAGCCATGCTGAAATCACAATTGATAAAAATACATTCAGTAAAAGCTACTGACGACAGGTCTGCATTAGAGAAAATACAGCCCGTAAATGTACAGTTATCATAATCATTTTTCTCCAATGATTTTCCTGAGGAATTTTGATTTTTAAAATCACTATTTACACTTAATACCTCCATAACTATACTCTTTGGTTGTCTTCCTGCCAATCAGTTATCTGCTTTTTAATTTCTATATTACTCAATTTCCCCATTATTGCTTTATCAATTAATGCCACAATTTCTTCATCTCCAGCAAAACGTAATCCTACAATTTGTTTAATAGTTAGCTTTTTCTCGAATTCCGAAAAACTATTTCCTGTTAGTTCCTTGTAACGAAATCGCATTTCTAATCGAATAATTCTATCTTGATTTTTTGCAGCATAAATTCGTAGTAGTACGCCAATAATTAACAGTATTACTGATAGGATTAAAAAATATATGTTTTCTTTCAACTCATTAGTCGAATTAAACAGTTGAACAATACTCCATATAAAAAACACTAATGTAAGAGGTGTTAATACTAAATGGTGTAGTGGATATATACGTTTGTGATTTTTTAAATTTTGCATTTGTTTAATTTTTTGTATTCCAATGATTTAAAAGTTTTAAAAATTCGGATTGTATCGTTGCTGTTTTATCCTTTTCATACCATAGCTGTGCTTTTTTAATAAATTTCCTGTAATCGCCTTCTCCCGCCTCTTTAAACTCTATCACCATTTCTTGAACAGGTTCTGGTCTTGGGCCCCAAGTACCCATTTCCTTTCCATTGTCTTTTTGCAAACAAATTAATTTAGGAATAGCGGCACCCCCATTTGTAAGGTAATTGTTCATTATCTCTGGATTATCATCACGTAATAGAATTTTTAATTCTATTACAGAAGAAAGACTAGCCATTTTCGCAAGTATTGGTAAATTTTGAGCTACATCTCCACACCAAGCTTCAACTAAAACCAACCAAGTTAGAGGCTTTTTATAAGTTGCCAGAAGATTGGTTAGTTCCTCATTGATGGAAACGGTTTTTTCCAACCGCTCCATCCTATGAAGATTTAGTTTTGTGTATTCTGTAAATTCTACACTTTGGTTATTTCCTGTTGTTTTGCCTTTACTCAATAATTTAGTTACGAGTTGTTTATACTCCTGATAACTTATTGCTTTGTTTATAACTGAGTCTGTTGTAATACTATGCATGTTTATTTTTAAACTTGGCTAGTAATTCAGGGTTACGTACAAATGCAGCAGCCCAAACTAAAATTAATATAACAGATTGCACCATAAAAGGTTCTCCGTGTCCCATGTGAACGACAATAGCCCCGCCTAAGTGTGAGCTCAATAAAAATGCTCCGAAAATGTTAGTTTTAGGAAAAAGGAAAAGAATCGCTGATATAGCTTCTCCAATTGCAATGATTGTAATCCAATCACTTAATCCCCACTTTGCAAAATTCTCAGCCATTTCTGGCATTGTGAATTTACCCATTGCACTAAAAAGCAACATGGCAGTTAATAATCCTGAAATAACCCATCCAGTAATTTTTCTTTTTTTACTTAGTTCTGTTGTCATAATTAATTGTTTTTAAATGAATTAAAACTACCGCAAAACCTATAAATTGCGGTAGTTTAAAATAATGGTTTAATATTTTTTATTTTAATAGTTCAACCAATTTTTGAGCGTGAAATTTTGCAGCCTCTTCAAATGGTTCTAAATCCATTCCTGCAATAATCATAAAACCATGTAATGCAAGAGGGTCTAAATATTTCATTTTACAGTAGTCTGCTGTCCCTTTCATAGGGAATAATATTTTATCGGTCAATACACCTCTTGTATATCCTTCTTTTGGCCCACCTGTTGTGACGGAAACCATCATTTCTTTTCCCGATAATTTATATGTTTCTTCCCCAAAGGCAAAACCAAAGGCCAAAACATGATCAATCCATTGTTTCAATATAGGAGGCATATTATACCATAATATGGGATATTGAAAAACAATCCTGTCTGCTGTTAATAAGGCCTCCTGTTCAGCTTCAACGTTAATCTTGAAATCAGGATAAAGTTTAGCTAAATCTCTTACTTCAACATTTCCTAACTTACTCACTTCTTCGCAAATAGTTTTGTTTGCTATTGAAGTATTCATATCTGGATGTGCAAGAATCATTACCGTTTTTTTCATAGCGAGCTGTTTTCATTAATTGATTTTAAAATACTTAAAGCTTCTTCTACGTGCCCACTAAAATTTAACTGAGAATTAAATATGTGTCTAATTATTCCTTGTTTATCTATCACATAAGTAACTCGTCCATCTATAAACCCCATAGTTTTAGGTACTCCGTATAACTTTCTAACTTTCCTTCCAGTATCGCTGAGCAGGGTATATGGCAATTTGTTTTTTTCTACAAAATTAAAATGAGATTTTTGATCACCAGAACTAATCCCTATTACTTCTGCACCGTAATCTTGAAACACCTCATAACTATCTCTAAAGGCACATGCTTGAGCAGTACAACCTGGTGAGCTATCCATAGGGTAAAAGAATAAGACAATATTCTCTGTACCTATCATATCAAAAAATCTTATTTTAATACCTGATTGATTGGTTAATTCAAAATCAGGAGCTTTTTCTCCAATTTTAACACTCATTGGTTATGAATTATTTAGTTTGTCCTGTTATATTAATAGTCAACTCAATATCATCTGAAAGCACCATGTCATTCATTGTATTTGTATAGGTAATTCCATAATCTTGTCTGTTAAATACTAAACTTCCAGTTGCTGTAACACTACCTTCTGTTTCAGTTATTACCACTGAATTGATTGTTGCTTCTTTGGTAACTCCTTTTACAGTTAAATCTCCTGTTACCATATCTCCTTCTGCACTATTGATTGTAAAACTTGCTGTTGGAAATTCTTCAGTTGCAAAAAAGTCTGGAGCTTGTAAGTGTCCAATTAATTTTTCTCGTGGAGCCATTTCGTAAAGTGCATCATCATCAGTTGTTACCATGGAGGTCATATCAACTGAAAAATCCCCTGCGGTGACCATACCACCATTAATAGTTAATGAACCATCAGAAAATTTAAGATCTCCTGTGTGAGCATAAACAGCTACCATACTTCCTTTCCAACTTGTAATAGAATTTTCTGTATCAACAGAATAGTTTACAGCTACTGTTTCTTCTACTGTTTCAGCTACTGTGTTTTCAGCTTCACTTTGATTTGATGAACCACAAGCAAACAATCCGAATGCTATTGTAGTTAAAATAATTGTTTTTTTCATTTTCATAATTTTTGATTTATTTAATTTGTATTAATTTATATAAGCAAAAGAAAGATCATTCGTTCTGCTTTTTTTGTTTTATAATTTAGCATGTGCACCATCACAAAAAGCACCGTTGATAGATTGTTTACAGCCACACCATGCCACCTTTTTATCTTCTGTTATTTCTACCTCAGTTGGAACAAAATCAGTTCCTTTATGTGATCCATCACAAAAAGGTTGACTGTTACTTTCTCCACAGGCACACCAATATTTTTTTCCTGTTTTTTCATCTAAAATGTAAGGCATTTTTTGTGCAATTTTTCCTTTACTCATAATTTCATTTTATGTTCTAATTAAGTTTTAGAACTGGTTTAATATTAATTTACAGTTGATTTACAATTTCTTTAACACTTGCTTTATTTTTATAATCTCGATCAAAGTGTCTCCATTTAACCTTGCTATCTGTGTCTATAATAAATGTAGCAGGAACGGGAAGGGTTTGAGAATTATCTGATTGAGCGTTTTTTAGATTAGCACGTAGTAAGGTATTGTATAAAAATTTGAGAAATTTACTCGGTATAAAAGCTACATCAAACGCTTCCATTATTTGATAATTTTCATCGTAAATGATGGGGACGGTAATGCTCGTTTTTAATATTGTTTTTTGAATATTCTCTTGTTTTTCAGGAGTAACTATTATTACAGATGCACCTTTTTCTATTATCTCCAATAATCCATCTTGCAGTTTTTTTAAATGAGGCATGCACATTGGGCACCATTGACCCCGATAAAAAACAACTACGACCTTACCCTTTTTTAATAATTCAGAAAGTTGAATTTTATTACCATTTTGATCAATAGCACTAAAATCTTTTACTATATCTCCTACGGATAATCCATTACATTCATTAACTGTTTTTTTATTGGTCATCTTAAAATTATAATCGAACCCTAATACTTAAGAATTCTTTTTGTGATAATTTCACCACCCCTCTCTATTATGATAGTGTATATTCCGTTGCTATTTTCTTGTAAGTTGAGAATTGTTTTAGGAGTAGTTATTTTTTGACGCAAAATTTCTTGACCAATACTGTTATATATAGCGACTGTTATATCGGACTTTACCTCATCCATATAAATTGTAAATAATCCTTGAGTTGGATTTGGATAAATACTTACTCCCTCAATGTGTGTTTTATCATCAAATATTCCTGTCACAGGAGAGCAGAATGGCTCATCAATATATAAATCCATTGATTTATGGACACCTAATTCTTTCCAACTTGTATCCATCGCACAACCCGGTATTGAAAGAGCACCTTCAACTCTAATTCCATAAGTTGAGTTTTCTATGTTTATTGTGCCTTGAGTATGATTGATGTCTCCTTTGTATACCTCCCATTCTCCCATAGCAGAAGAAAAAGTAAGGAGAAGAGTTGTACAAGGGGGATCAGAAGTTAAGCCAAGTGATTGAACCGATGGTTGATCCAAAACTGAGCAATTATTAAATGCTCCTAAATAGTCGTTAGCGTGAGCATAGATACTGGTATTTGCTCTTGAATAACCAATTGTATCAAATAATGATGTCATAAATTCCCAATTAACATGATCGAAATGTCTATGTGGCACAATAAATTGAATTTTAGCTAACGTAGGGTTGATGCCAAAATAATTTCTTATAACACTGTCAGCATCTAATGCATCCTCAAGTGCAGTTCTTGTAGATGTAAATTGTGGTGAAGTTAGATTGCTTCGACCACCATAGCCAGTCCCAAAAATCCATACTGTATCTGCCATTCCTTTGAGTAGGAAAATATTTGAAGTGGTTATCACATTGTTTAAATTTGAAGTATCACTTGATCCAGAGTACACAACATACATTTTGTCGCAAACAACTGTGTCAATACCAACATAATTTATTACTGGAGGTTTGCCTTGATAGCCCAAATTATCTATATCATCGATGCAATCAATAAATTGCTTTGTAATTTTTTCATTTTCACAACAAGAATGTTCTTGTTGAATCGACTGAGAAAATGAACTAAGCGATAGTAGAACTACTACTAATAAGTTGAAATGTTTTTTCATAAGTTACATTCTCCGTTTGGTAAGCAAATTTCTTCTTTTGATTTTGCCTCATTTGGTTTCACTTTTTTCAAAGCATCAGAAATTACATTTTCAAATACCTTGTCATTTTGAGCACCAGAAATCACTTCTTTTTCATTTATTAAGAAATAAGGAACGCCTCTAACTCCTAGTTGTCGAGATTGGTACATGTCTTGTTCAACTTCTTGTGTGTAAGTATCAGTATTAAGTATACTTTTGGCTTTGGTGGTATCTATACCAATTGTGCCAATCACTGTTAGGATATTTTCTTCTTGAGACAAATCAATCCCATCGGTGAAATAAGCAAGCATAAAAGCTTCTTTCATCTCATTAGATTTATTAAATGATTTGGCCCACTTAATCAACCTATGTACATTCAATGTATTAAACGAAAGAGATTTATCAAAATGAAAATCTATTCCATATTCTTTTCCTTGGTTGGCTAACTGTATATACATCCCCTCTATTTGCTCAATTGGATATCCCTTTTTTTTAGAGAAATGTTTTGTTGAAGAAATAGAAGTTCCTTTGGGAAAATCGGGGTCTAACTGATAACTATGCCAAATGATTTCAACATTATCCTCTGCGTTCAATTTCGTAATAGCTTGTTCCATTTTTTTCTTACCGATGAAGCAAAAAGGACAAACAACATCACTCCATATTTCTATCTTTATTTTTTTCATGCTTTTATATGTTTACTATCGAACATTTTTCCAAATAGCCATTTTCATACATTTCCAAATCTTCATTATATTCTGGTCCAGCTCTTAGTACCCCCTTAATTTTAATTTTTTCTCCAATTTTTATATCTCCCTCATCCTCCCCGATAGCAAATAGGCATTGTATGCCGACCTCTTGCCTTTTATTTTTCAATATTAAAATATCTCTTCCATCTGCACTTTTAGAAGTAGCACTAATAACCCCTACAATAACTATAACCTTCGATTGTCCATCATCACTTAAATATTTTGCATTTGCTTTTGTAGTGTTATCCAAATATTCTGTAATTAGTTCATTTACTTGTAAAGTATAGTCTACTCTAGCTTCTGTTATATTTCTGTGAGGTTGATAAACATAAAATACTCCAGAGATAATGAGAACAATTATGAAAAGTAGAATACTTCCGAATAATCGTCTTCTACTCATAATGCTAATATTCTATGGTTAACGAAATTTCTATTTCTTTACCATACTTCAAGTCAATACCAAAATCACTTCCATGTAATATTAAAGTGGAAGTCGCTACAACCTTACTCTCTGAGACTACAATTTTTCCATCTGATGAGATAGTTTTGGTAATTCCTTTCATTGTAATTTCACCTTTTACTTTCACATCATAACTCCCTGTTTTTGTTAGGACTTTATCAGATATTATTTTTCCTTTAAATTTTGCTTTGGGATATGCACTTGAATTCATTACTTTCTCTGCGTTAAACTTTTTTTGCATCATTCCAAATTTGAACTCAAACCCTTGAACGGGTACAGATACCACAAGTGTCTTTTCTAACAGATTTATTTTACTTGTTAAACTTTGTGATTCTGCTTTAACATCTTTCTTAACTAACGATTTAAATTTAACACTCCCTGAGTTTGAAACCTTGTCTTGCGAAAACCCTGTTAGTGCTATCCCTCCAATTAGAAGCACAGCCACTGTTATTCTTTTAATCATAGTCTTTTAAATTTAGTTGTGTTAGGATTATTTTTAAACAAAGATAATAAATAGATGTTTAAACATTCAATGTTTACACAATTATATTTTATATAGTGCAATACTATACAACCAAACTAAAAATCCAACCCCATTTTGCATAAATTTAATATGTCTTTGAACGGTTCTTTTATCCCTTTATGAAGCCCAAAACTCAAATCCTGAATGGACGGCTGAGGACAATCTTGAATATGCACTGCAACAGGAAATAAACAAGACTATCTATAAAGGATAAATACCTCCAGATCAAATGATAGATATTGGGAGAGTAGTAGGAGGACTTTTACATTTGATGACTAAAAAAGAAGAGAAAAACGACTTTTACAAAAGATTCATTAATTCAAAAAACCAAAATAATCTGGTTTATATTAAACCATCTTCTGATTAAAACTCTATACATCCTGAGAATTATTGCAGTAGGTTAATTTTTCTCTTCTAAATATTTTTTGGTTGTCAGAAAAATTGAATATGTCCCGAAATCTAATTTAAACCAATCTCCAAGACTACTTGTTCGTTTATAACTTATTCCTTTGTTTACCAATATTCCACCATAATACAATGAAACTTTATCTTTTTGTTTGTCGTCTGGTAAAAATTCGATACTGGCTAAAATTTTATCACTTAGCCAAATGTTATATTCTTCAAGGTCAATTTTTAACCAACCATTAGAAATATGTTTTCTCAGAATTATTTCTTTATCAAAAACTCTATTAGTTCCGTCAAACCCGTAAAAATTAATCCTAAAATTGGCAGTATCAATATTCACATTTTTTAAATAGATATGAAATGATGAAATCTTAATTTTAGCAGAATCGAGGTCAAATTGTTGTCCGACTTCTATAATATCACCAATAGTATCACTTTGAGCAATCCCATATACTCCTGGTAATTTTCTTTTAAGCCCCAGTTTTTTTATTTCCCATTTTTTGTTTGCTGATACAATTATCTCATTTAATTTAATTGTTTTGGGTTTCAATAAAATTGAATCAGGTTTGGCTGATAACAGATTACTAATCGAATATGTTTTTTCAAAGTATCCAACATAAGAGAAACTTAAAGAATCATTTAGATTATTGTTGCTAACCTTAAATGAGTATAACCCTTTATCGTTAGTAACTGTTCCTTTATTTTTACTCTTGATGCCAATATTAACATATGATAAATGTTTTTTTGTTTCAGAATCATATACCTTGCCTGAAATAGTACTTTGCCCATAACTAGCGGTTATAGATAGGAAGAAAAACCAAATTATTAATGCAAAGTATCTCATATTATAACTTCAAAATTAATGAATTAACCCTATTTATAAGAAGATTAATTTAACACATATTATCCGTTTTTTAGCGGATAAAAAATTGATATTTTTAAGGTACATTTGCTCTTGAAATCAAAACCAAAAAATTATAGAGATACAACGAACTTAAAAACATATTGTTATAGCGTAATGCTATAATTCTTGTCATAGAAAACTGGTAATTTTTAACATCAACAGGGATTATAAGCGGAACGCCTCGATTGGGGCGGACTTTGCTTATCTTGTTGATGTGGGTATACCAGTACCTCTATGACGGATAGGTAAAAGTTTCGCCCCTCTTTTTTTTGTACTAACTGTATTGGTATATTTGTGATGTTAAACTATAAAATAAATACTTATAAGAAAGATTTAAAACAATATATAAATGTATGGCGTAGTGCTATAATTCTTGCCGAAGAAAATTGGGAACTTTCAAATGCAACAAGATTTATGGGCAAAACGCTCACCGATTGGGGTGGGCTTTGCTTGTTTTGTTGTGTGGGTATCCCAATACCTCTTTGGCAGACAAGTGAATGTTCCCCCCCTCTCGTTTGGGGTAAATTATTAATAAAATAATTGCCAAGATGATTAAAATTTTACTCGTAGAAAAAAATCTAATTCTTTCCAATACTTTGAAAGAATCCTTTAGCCAGGATAAACAACTCAATCTTGTTGGTATCTGTAATGAAGGAAACGAAGCCATAAAGTTTCTGAAGACAAATTCGGTAGATGTTCTATTAATGGATCCTCAGCAAACTAATGGGATGGTCGCAACAGAGCAGATACACAAAGAGTTTTCAAATGTTAGGATTATAGGTTTTTCAGATTTAACTGAAATAAAACCTGATAACCAAATGGTTCGGCTCGGAGCATCTATTTACTTATCTAAATTCCATACAACTTTAAATGAATTAATAACTGAAATTAAAATCGGTTTACATGAACAGTAACCATCAATTTTAAAGATAATTACACATGTAATCATTTGGTGCCACAGATTTGGTTTAATCTTTTAGAACGCTTAAAGTATTTCTTTTTTACAAGATAAGATGTTACTCCATTTTCTATATTTCAAATCATTTAAAGCCTCTTTTGCTAAATATGGAATACCAGTTTTATCTTTTACCACAACTGTTAGAGTTGGATTTTTATCATTTATTATTTTGTCTAAGGGAAATTTTCTGTTTCCTAATTGTTCCGCAACGGCTAAATACTTTTCTCCAGACTATCGATTTAGCCATCAATTCTCTATTAAGTAACCCCAATATTGAATATTCTAAACAAATGGATTTATCGGTGGTCTTGTACCTGATGGATATCCCCAAGCTACATATTGAGGTTTAGAATTATCATTGTCAAGATGTACAAATGTTTTGCCTATCCCTATTCGTTTAAAACCGACCTCTTTGGCTGCTTTCACAATTTTGTTTCTTGTGGTCTTAGAGCGAGTTTTAATATCCGCAGCTTTGCAAGTTGGTATTTGATGAGCTGAACTACGAACCCCTCCAACTTTTTTATTGTGCCGAGGGCTTCTTGCTCCTGAATTAATCATTTTAAATATAGGCAGCTTCGTCATTTTCTCTATTTTTTGAAGCTTTTTGATAAAGTCCTTATCCATACATTTTCCTGATCCTGGAATGTCAGGGCTATCGAACACACTCAAGTCAACTTCATTCTTTGAACGCTTACGAATTATCACGATTGTTCCAACAACAGCTACTAATGCAAGACCCACTCCTGCACCCCATACAATGTGTTTTTTCGTTTCCTTGTTCATCATTTACGCTTGTTCTTTTTCCTTGCAACTACACTTTCTCTTTTGATACATGGTATAAAGATTAGCACTTGTAAGTGCGATATTGAGAACCAAGAAAGTTGCAAACAAGCAGGTCATTAATTTATCTTTTTTATCCTCTATGGCCATACTTCCTATTTTATAAAAGTTCCAATTTATCGGTAAGTTCTTTGTTGCGTTTTTCTAAACTATCTACGTGCTTTTCCAATTCACCAATTCGTACTCGTTGTTTGGTAATAGTTAGTTTCATTTCTGCATTATTCCCCTCCAGTTCTTCCACTCTTTTTTCTAACCGTTGCGACCATCCTACCCAATTTTCTACAATTTGACTATTCGCCTGTGCATACAAATTGCTTGTCTCTGCTTTTTTAAGCTTCTTATCAGTACGAATTTTCAATACAATTTCTATGAGCTTCCAAAAACCAGTTGCTCCGAATATGACTGCTATGAGTTTTATTATGTCCATTGCTATGTTTTTACTTTACTTAATTCTTTGTCTTTATTCCCTGTCATTCCGTAGATAACTAAACTTGCTCCAACCAATACAATTACCGTTGGAATGATAATTTTCCAATAGTTCTTTTTTGTCAAACCTTTGGAAATGACAATCTTTTCAATTTCACTCATTACCCGTTTAACTTTATCTGCATAACTTGGAGCAGTAGCGTACCCTGCTTTAGCTACTTCTTCTGCAAAGCGATAAGGGTCTTGTTTGTTTCGCATTGCATTTTTATATCGAGAGGCTTTAGAAAGCAGCCCTGCCCAATCCATAAAAGAATGAAATGGAGTGGGATAAGCTCGAAAATATGCCTTCACTTTATACTTCCATTTTCCTGAAGAACTCCTTTTTGGATAACCAGGAAAAATGAAAGGGAATTTTAAACTTGACTTTTTTGAATACTCGGTTGTAGAAATGAGTTGTTTGTCGCCTTTCCATCCTCCAAAATCTCTACCAGAACCCTGTTTCATACCAAAAAGCATATTGTTTGGAGACCGTTTACCCCAACCAGATTCTAAGGCACTTTGAGCCAATGCAAAAAGAACCGGCACACCTGTTTTTCGTTCGGCTTTTTTTGCGTGTTTATAATATTTCTGTACAAAGCTCTCTTTACTCATTGCTCTCTTTTTTAACTCATTTTAAGTTGTTGGTGGTTGTGAACCGTGATACTCTAAAGGGAATTTTGCCAAATAAGGTGCAAGATTTAATATCAGTTCTTCACTTCCACTACCAAATGTTCCTGACAAAAACACCCTGCCTTCAGAATCTATATTCAAACTGAAAGTATTTCCCAAACTGGATAACAACAATGTTGGTTGATGTGGAGTTGGCGTATTTAATGGTTTAGGAAAATTAAGAATGTGAACAAAACCGAAAACCGCAGGTAAAGGACCAACTGCTTTTAATCGAATATCTTTACCCATAATAAGATTGCCATTAACTGCCACATAACGATTCCTTGATGGTGTAGTAAAAACAGCAGGATTGATATCTGCTGCTGCAATACTTAACTGTGTTTCTCGATTCAGGTAATTGTCTAATGCCACCTTTAATGTTGCAGGAGAAATACCCACATTCGTTAACAGCCCTGCTAAAGTTTCAGGTGAAGTAGCAAACCTTGCAGTTCCCACAACAGCTTGTGTTGCCTGTACGATAACAGCAGCCAATACATCATTTAACGTTTTTGGTGTGATCGCAACATTATCGAGTACTCCTGCTAATGCTTCAGGAGTTGTACTAATTCTTATTATCCCTGCAATTAAATCTGTTGCCTGATTAATGTTTGCTTGTATAATATTCCAATCAGCTCCTACGGCTGCTTCATTCCCTCCTGCATTGTCATTAATACAGTAAAGAACGTCTCTCACTTCAACATCAGTTCCCGCAGCTCCGCCTATTTTCCCTGCTGCTGAAAACGTATAAGCATCACCTTTTAAACCAACAGGATAATTCGGATTAACCGAAGCATCTATTAATCCCTGATCGTCCCAAAGTCCTGTAATTTTATCAGCAACAAATCGAGTAAGCTGCTTTGATGATACCGATAAGTCATCAGCAAGACCATTATCTATTTCTAAGTCATTGGCAAATCGAGAAATACCAATTTGTGTTTCGGAAGCTGGCAAAACAGCATCATTGATATTGGTAATTACATAGTCAACACCATCCCACAAAATGATACAAATCTTGTTGGATAAATTTCCTGCTGCAACATCAGTTTTTACGCCAGCTACCATCTTTTTCAACGGTTTAGCACCAGTACCATTCGTATCTAATGTTCCAACGGTGGTATTTGGATTCTGAAATGCTACCTTTAATTCCATTCCAATTCTTAAAGAAGTTAATGGCGGATCTAACGCTAAGAGGTAATCGTTAGTTCCAGTAGCAATTCCGTAATCACCAACATTGTTTTGTAGAGGAAAATCCCCAACAAAATTGACATCATTTAAGTCTATATCACTTTCATATCCACTCATAATTTTTTAATTAAATCGGTTATTCATAATCATTCACTTTTATACTCTCTAACAATTCTTTAGTAAATCCAACATCTGTATAAGCTATTCTGAGCTTACTAACTCCACTACCTTTATCAGATAAGTGGCGAATTATCAGGTAAAAGGTTTTGTTCTTTGTATTGAATTGAAATGCTTGAGAAACGAGCTTCGAGCATTCAATGGTTTTTATCTTTTTCAAATAGCAATTCTTTAGGATAGCAATTACATCCTTATCAAGAACATCCTCCATTACCTTTGGTCGCTTCTCTTTTGTTGTGGTATCGTTGTAAGCTATTTTTTGATACCCTGTAGCTGTTTTTATAATCGTAAATCTCATATCTTAAATATCGAAAGTTGGGTCAATTAAATTTATATAGCTTGCTCCTGGAAGTGTGATATTAGCACTCAAGGGTTGGTTAAGTGAATTGAGCCAAATTTTAGCGTTAATAGGAGTATTAGCTGCAATGCTTTCAGCCCCACCTCCCCCTGCAATAAGAACACAACCCATAACTATTGCTCCATCTGCTACTGTCAAAGGTGCTGCAAATGCAGTTGTTTTAAATTTGGTATCTATCAGTTTAAAAGCAAAAGGACTTAATGAAAAAAGTGTTTGGCTTATACTTCTATGCGTAATATTCTGAAAAGTAATGTCTTTTACAGCAGCAACAGAAGTTGCATTTAATCCAAAGAAATTGTCAGCTGTACAATCTTGTATCAATACTCTCGTAAAACTTAAAAGAGGGCTTGAACTGGTATTATTGAATAATCGTTGTCTTCCAAAACATCCAATGTATGTTACATCTGTTAAATTATAGGCAGTAATTCCCCCAAACTCCATTATACGCTGTCCTTGACAATCTTGAAATCTAACATCCGTAGCGATTAAAGAACCATTAGCTGTGGTTGAACCAAAACTAGTTCCAGTATTTTTAGTACAATTGATAAATGATACACCCCGAACATCCACAACAGCACCCGAATTTATAGCACATAAAAACCCTCCTTGAGAAGATGCCAATACAGAACAATTCGTATAAGTGGATGTAGCACCTGATGTTTTAGTTATTTTCCCTTGAACATCAGCAACTAAAAATCCTTTTATTCTCGCACTACAATCTCTAAAAACACAAACAGCTCCAAGTATATATTCTGAACCTCCGTTTCCTTCAGAGTAACCAAAACCTTCGTTACGCATTTCGCAACCAATCATAGTGGTAACTGTACATTCTATCACATTTACACCATTCGGTATTCGAGTTAACATCAGATTGTCTATGTACCCAAAACAGAAGTCAATTCCAGTATTTCTAAGTAAAACTGCATTTTGATACTTCTCTGGAGAGAAACAATAATTCTTACCTACATTTTCTATGTAATCTCCTGAATGTAAAGCCCCTGCTTCAGCTCTACCAAAACAAAAATCATCCCCCTCATTACCAATAAAAATACCTGTGATACTTTTTAATCCATACCCAAAATTCTTACACACATTATTCTTATAAACACCATCTGCTGTGGCTTTACCTGAAAAGGCGTAATCACCACCGCTACAGAACGTGTATGTTCCAAGTGTATCTTTAGTTTCAAAAAATGATGGGGAATGAACATCATACCACGAATTAGCATCAACTCCATCTGCAGTAATTTCAGCATATACATTTAAGTTCTTAAAAGAACTACTTGTAACTACTCCTTTTAAATAAATGCTTTGACAATCAACTCCTTCAACTAACGTTACAACACCCGATTCAACGATTAAAGTGCCATCTATAAAAACACCTCTCGTAATGGTAGGTGTACCACTTCCTGAAATAAATACTACTGGAGAAGTTCCTCCTTCAGTCGGACTTACTTCCTCTCCTAATCCTGCGACAATTTTAGTTGGATCACTTATGTTACAAGCAATTCCATTTTTTGAAGCAAAGTTTGGAGCTTCCGAACCATCCGTTGTAATGGTAATACCGTCTTCTGAATAATTAAAAAACCCTGTATCTACTCTTAAATCACCTAAATTATAATGAGCTATTAATCCCTGAGTGTTGTTTGCATTAAAATTGGCTATGAAATTATCGAACATCGTTTCAGGGTCGAAAAAACTTACGGGACCATACGTAAATGGAGCACCTGCATAAGCATCCGTTCCAACCCACGTTTCTCCGCCAATGGTAAAATTCACACCCGTATAATCATCAAAAGTTTCTAATGCAGTCCATCCACCAACTGCTTGCTGTGCATTTTCAGGTAACGTTCCAGGAACATACGTTGCAGAAAGACCAGGATTTTGTCTATCGAATAATAACGAACCTACTTTTACGGCTCTTAAATAAATGAAACTTGTAGTTAGCGTTACATCTTCATTAAATGTACCATCATATAGAAGTATATAAACAGGATTAGTGAGTAAAGGATTTAACGTAATGGCTAATGCTTGGGCAGCAGCAACCGTTTTAAATGGTTTGTTGGGGTTTCCTGTCTCTCCTGTGCTATCATTCCCTAATGCAGAAACGTATATATTTCTTCCCTCTAAAGGCAAACCTCCAGTAGAAGCACTTTCTTCTCCGATTATTAGCGTCCAATCTTGATTTTCCATTAACTCCAATACTTTTACAGTATCAGAATCAAGTACCATATTTACACCTCCAGTTACAGTAGTTCCATCTCCAACAAAAGGAACAAGTGTAACATTGTTGGCAACAATATCACCACCAATGGGGATGAGATAAATACGATGACCTACTTCAACTCCATCACTTGTTGAATCGGGTAAATCCAATTGAAACGCTCCTGCGGAAACATCCAATAGTAATACCTGATCAGTAAGTTGAATACTGTCATTGGTCGTAATTGTTCGTTTATTTCGGTTTCTTGCCATAGTTACGCTTTTATTGTACTTATCATTTTTACAAAATCATCCCATTGTTCTTGCTGAGTTGGGGTTAAGTCATCATAATTTACCCGATAACTTTCAGCAGTTCTCTCTCCATTCTCGTAAACATCTATCGCTGCACTTACTTTGTCTTCATAGTCAAAAGGAAGCTCTTTAGGTGCTACAATTAAGTGGATTACTGTTTTTATACCTGCCATATCATTCTATTTTAATTATTCTTTAATATTTGGATTATTGACATCTACTAAGCCATTAGGGATTAAGTTGGTTACCTGAGCATCAATGGATGCATTACTGAAAAAACTTTTTAAATAAGCATTGCTTGGAGCTGTTGCATATATTGCCTGACTACCTAAAGCCATTTCAGCAGAGTTCAATACAATCGTGGTACTCTCTGCATGAAATTCAACTACGTGAGCAGGGATTATTCCTGTTGTTCGAGTGGTACTTTCAGATTTAATAACAAGGTTTCGGGTAACTAATCGACCAGGAGAATTAGCGAAAAATATATCATCACTTGCTCCTACACCTAAATTCACTTCTCCCTCTATATAAATAATGTTATTATCCGCTGTAGTTCCAGACACAAAAGCAAATAGCTTATGACTAATTACATTTACTATTCCTTTAATTCGGATAATTCCCTTATTAACTCCACCATTTTGATGGCTGTTTATTAAAGCTGTAGCTCCACTAGGGCTTATTGATGGATTGTAATTAACAGTTCCCTCAAATTCCAAACGACTACTATCTCTAGCAGCGAATGTTGAAAAGAAGGCTGAAAATGGATGTGGCACATCTGCATTGTATTCTTTAATTTGTAATTTCATCTTAGCTGAACCAGCAGCCTGTGTTGCGAATGATATGTCAGCTCTCCTTGCACAAATAGTTATTCTTCCTGTATCTCCTGTAAAAGCACCTCCGTAACCACTATATAATTCATCAGCAACTACATTAATTTCTCCCGAATTAGTCTGTGTTTTGAAAAGTGCTCCATCATTCCCATTATTTGCAAATTTGTACCCTTCAACATCAGCCTTGCTATTATTTACCAATCGAACTATTTCAATATTCCAATTATTAACATTCCAATAGCGTTCGTGGATGAAATGACCATCACCACAAATTTTAAACTGAATATCCCCCTTACCTTCATCTGTAAAAGTGCTTGGGTCAGTATCAATGAGGTTAGTCATTATCGCACCTGCATCGTAATTATAAATGATGCCGTCTTTTCCCATATTAACATCCAAGTATGTACCTGATAAAAAATGAAGAATGTCTCCTGAAGAAGCAGCCAACTCTCCTGCCAAACCAGTTTTAAATGGTTTAGAAGCATTGCCTTTTTCACCAGTAGCATCATCTCCATTAGATGAATCTATCACAACTACGTTGGATGCTATTGCACCACCGACACCGATTATATCACTTTGATATCCACTCATTCTGCTTATTTACTAATTGCTATTACTGTCATTATTCCCATTCCAACACCTAACAAAATTTTATGAAACCTGCTTCGCTTAATTTTGCGTTGCTGGTCATTAATGGTATTATTTAAAAGTCCTATATGATTTTTTTGATTTTGATTGATCGTATTCAGGTTTCCCTGCATCACCTCAAGAAAATGAATGGTGCTATCTTGTTTTTGAGTAACAAGAAAAAGTTTAGAGCTTTCTAACTCCAAACGATTTACAATAGAATCTTTAGATATTCCACTTGCAATGTGCTTCGCAATTTCTTTGGATTGATTGATGGTAAAACAAAAAACGGTATCGCTATCAATTTGCTGTACTATCGGTTTTAATCCCTGAGAAAAAATCGAACAGCTCATTGTTGTCAAAATTGTCAATAGCAATAATTTTTTCATTTTCATTTTTTTTCAATTCACTAATTTTTTGTTGGTCTATTCTGACCAGTTTCATTAAGCTATCCGTATCAATCTTCAATCGGACTACTTGCTTATCGAGCTGCACATTATTTTTTCTCAACGAATCGTTCTGCTGTTGCAAGCTCTTGATTTGCTCTTTGTTGTTTCCGTGATCGGAATTTCTTCCTGACTGTCCGAACCAAAAAAAGTATGCAAGCACCAATAAGCATAGGATAGCTATTAATAATATGGCTTTACACTTGTCCATTTAAGTTCCGTTTATGGTCATTGGGACAATCAATATGTCTGCCTACGTGTGCAGGTAAAACCCGTTTAGCTATGAATTTCATTATCCCATCAATGATGAGTTGATGAAAAACCAATGCAAAAACCAACGATTGAAACAGGATTTCTACTTTGGATAAATCGTAGCCTCTAATGAAGTAGAGAATCACAGCATAAAGCACTCCCACAATTACCGTTCTGTATCGAGTTTTCGATTTAACGTGTGTCGTCTTTTTAATTTTATCCTTTACCCAATAATGATTAATACCATAGGCAATAATGATGAAGGTCAATATGTAAGCCCAATCAAGACTGCTTACGTAAGTGGAAATTTGATTCCATATTTCTTGTGTGATTTCAGTTTTCATAATTTTTAATTTATCCTGGTAAAACAATGTTGTCTAATTGGCTCAAATCTGCTCGTTGATAGATTTTTTCCTTTGTCATTTTTCCCCATAATTTCTTAAAGCGTTGTTCCACTTTTTTGTTGAACTTACCCGCCCTCCTTTTTCCAAGTGGATTAAGCAGTGTATATCTCAGTAATAATTCATGGTCGCTGTAGGTCAGTTTCTTGAGTTCTTTTTCCAAGAATTTTTTATCCAACTTCTTATTTACCTGTGTCGCTGACTGTTCCCATTTTTTTATGAGAACTTTGGAAAGGGCAATTTTTCCAATAGGCGTGTATGCGAAAGCTGCATATCCAGCTCCAGCGAATACAGAAATTCCAAATAGTATGGCTAATGTCTTTTTCATCCTTTTAGTCCTTCTTTTATCTCACGTAATAGCTCATTATTCTCTGCTAATTGTTTGTTTGGAAACATATTTTTAAGCAAGTGTGCTATTACCACAATACCTACACCCGCAGCCAACAATGCTGCGATAATTTTATATAATGTATCATCAGTAAGGGTCAGCGTAACTTCTGTACGAAGCCCCTCTTTGTCCACCAAAGCATCGAGATAATCTTTTATGTTTTTTTTTGCCATTCTTACCGCTTAATTATTTGTTCATGAACTGGCTTTTCCATTTTCATTTCGGAATAAGTAGCTTCATCCAACTCGATTTCTTTGATGGATTTTTTCAACAAGCTCTCGGTCTTTTCATCAAATACTCCCGTTACTTTTCCTGTCCATCCGTAATTTCTCATTAACCAAACTTGTAGGCGTACAACTCTTTTTCCTTCACTACCTAACCTTAATGGAAATTCATCTGCAGTTGGAGGTTTTATTTCTTCCACGTCAACTACCTTCATTTTTGATTCAGGTTGATACAATTGAGGCTTAGGTTTAACCATCACTATCTTTTTTACCTGTGGTCTTTTCTTGTGAGTTTTTACAGTAAGCTTGGTTTCTATCTGCTTTGTCTCATTTTTCTCAGCCTCGTTAACTGGGTTATCGTTTACTTGTTCTTCCTGTTCACCACTATATAAATAGTGAGCTAAAAAGCCTAAACCTACCAAACCACTTGCTATACCAATTCCTATGACTACAGTTCGTGTGTTCATACTTTTATAAATTTTAGAGCTGCTCTCATTCCAGCAATGTCTTTTTCAGTAAATACTGCTTTCTTTAAATGCTTTAAAGCAGCCTCTTTAGTTACTTTCCCAAACTTCCCATCTATCCCATCCTTATTTTTACCATAATTTCCCATATTAGCGTGGTATGTTTTCTTTAAATACAACTGAAGAATGCCAACACCAGGATGATGCGTACCATAACTCAAAGGATAATCTCTATTGGTAAAGGTTTTACTTACTTTTTTTGCACCACCAGAATCTTCATCTGAATAGTCCTCATCTCCCTTATCTTTAAAAAAGAAATGGTAGATACCATAACCTATTCCTGCTGCTGCTAATAATGAAACCCCACCAATAATGAGTGCTTTCTTATTGACCTTACCTTTATTGGCTGCTGGATTACTTACCTTATTTGCTGTTTCTGTCATTGTTTTTTATTTTGAAATTTCTACTGCATCCTCTCGAACATATCCTATTGATTTTCCCCCTATTGCTTTTGTTAATTGAAGCTTATACCAGAAATAGCCATCTTCTCCCTTCACTCTTTTTTCTATTGTACCTACTGGGCTTGAAGTTTCTTTCTTGAGTAAATTGGTTTTAAAATCTAATTTTCTCCAATTTTCATTATCAACTTTAGGGGAAGACCTCACATTTACATATCCCTCTGAACCTACATTTACTTCCGTTGACATTAATTCCTTTTCTATCTTCTTAGTTCTTTTCTCTGCACTCGGATTGTTCGCTTTTTGTATTATTTTATAAATGCCCCACGAAGCAAGACCAGCAAGAGCTACTCCACTACCAATGATTAAATATTTCTTAGGTATCGCTTTCATATCAATAACTATTTAAAATGTCCTTAACTCGTTTTAGTTCTTCTGTCTCATCTAAGTGATCCATTATATATTCAGCTAAACTCCCATACTTTTTTGCAGTGAACATTCGAGAAACCAAAGACAGATTATCGGCACTTCCGATTTCTTCTAATACTGAATAAAATCCACCTTCATCATCATTAAAAAAGCCTCCAGCTTTGTAAATCTTTTTAGCAAGCGTTTTAGCTCTTTCGTGAGAAATAGTAGTTTTTGATGGACGTGCATAATCTGGGTTGAAGCCCTTATATTTCATCAAGTCCAATATCTTTTTGTCATTCTTACAAGATGCTATCCCTGTTTTACAAAGAATAGGGCGAATAACACCGAAATAGGCAACTCCAGAAATTAAAAGAAGAATACCACCAACGATATAAGGGGTAGCCTTATTTTGGGCTAACCCTTCTGCTGCTTTTGCTCCTGCTATTGCTCCTATCATTATGGTAATTATTAATTAACCTACACTCACTATTTTATCCGATTGCTTACTTGCATCCTTTTCGTTCAATCCATTTTCTTGCAGAAATTGTTTCAAACGATCTTTTACTTCCGCTTCCTTTTTTCGGGCTTCATTCTTATCATAATTGATATAGATTTGTCGCCCGATAAAAAAGCCTATTGCTAATGTGATTACAGTTTTCATATTACACTCCTTTAAAAATGTTTTGCTCTGGTATTTCGATTTCTTCGCACCATTTTGCTACATCAAAGGCGGGATTTGATAGTCCTTCTTTCGATGGAACTTGATTGAAACCGAGTACTTGAATTTTTGGGAATTTTTTAACGTAGAATTTTACTACTGAAGCAAGCGTATCTTCTTGCTCATAAGTTCGTGTATCCTTGTCTTTCGTTCCTTTAGTGGTCTTACCACCTACGTAAGCGATAAACTTAGGAATACCTGTCATTCCTTTTTTCCCTTCACCAATACCCCACAAGTCAACCACATTTGGATTTGCTTCAGGTATAATGGTTTCTAAACTACCATCGAGCTTAACGAGGTAATCCAATCCTGGACGATTCCACCCAAAACCACCCATCGAAGGGGAATTGGTATGTTGTTCAATTATATCACCTTTAGAGACTTCTTGTCCTTCTCCTGTCTCGGTACATTGAATTATTAAATAATCTGCTTTTTTCATTGTTAGTAATTTTTAGGATTTGTAAATGTTTTTATCGGCAATTCCGATTTCTTTCAACCACTTAGGAACATCAAAACTTGGACAAGCTTTGTTTGCTCCTGGAGCTTGCTTATGTCCGAGAATTTGAATTTGTGGATGACGTAACAGCATGAACTTTACGTAAGTTTCCAATGTGTTTTTTTGCTCATCTGTTCGGGTATCTTTAGGCTTTTTACTCCCTTTATCTATACCTCCTGCATAAACAATATGACGTGAAACACCATTTATGCCTCTTGCACCATTAGAGATTTCCCAACCATCCACATCGTTATCCTGATCGAACGGTAATATGTTGACTAATTCCCCATCCAGATAAATGATGTCTGAATAACCTGGTCTATTCCAACCTCGACCTCCTTTATGTACTGGATTAGTGTGCATTCTAATAATGTCGTCTTTGGTTACTTCCCTTTCTTCAGGAGTAGCTGTACAGTGAATTACTAAGTATTTTAATTTTCCCATCGTTATAATATTTTTGATTTATGTATGAATTTTCCTTTGTTCTCTTTTGCTAATTCTCTTTTCCAACTTTTAGGTATGCCTTTACTCATTTCGCAACCGATAGCTGTAGAAGATTTTTCAGGTAGAGACCTGTACATTTTCAATTGCCTGTAATACACCAAAACAGTAATGGTTTGTAGCCCTGCTATTTTGAATATCCAAGAGTTTAAACCGTCTATCATTGCTCCATCCAGACCAAAGACTTCCGAAACATTAATGAAATTTTGAGGATTATCGTAGTTACCAAATGTTACTGGTTCTTCTTTGACTGTTCCTGTTACCCTTTCTTCTCGTAAAGTGAGTACCTTAAATCGCTGAGTTCCTGATAACACAAACTTGACGTGCTTTACTAATCCTGGACTGTATTTAAAATCTTCATTCTTTTGTGAGTAATCATCATCAATAGTGATGCTACTACTTTCTTCGGCATAACCGATAATATCAACAACATTGGCTGCTGTGTCCGAACTAAAAAGTACGTTCTCTGTTTGATTAATACCAAATCCTATGTTGACATTGCCAAGAGTTATCGTAGCCTTAATGGTTTTGTTGGGAGTTATAACCGAATAAGTTTCATCAACTCTATTTCCTACATATAAAAAGTTGTTGGTGCTGTTATATACAATGGCGTAAGGGCTATTGCCTACATTAATTGAAGGCAAAGCAACATAGGTGTTAGCATCAATGGGTATAATATTATTGCTAAGGGTTGCAACTACATACATTTCATCATTGGTCGGATGATAAGCAATAGAAACTGGTTTGCTTCCAATACCTGCAATGGTAGTTACCAATAGATTCCCACTATCAAATACCGATACACTATCATCAGTAGAGTTAGTAACGAAAATATCCCCATTATTCAAATTAATTCCTAAACCCAAAGGATCTTGACCTACGGGTAAAGTTGTACTCACCGTTTCGGTAGTTGTATCAATAACTGTTACATCATCGCCAACTAAATTCGCAACGTATAAGTTCTCATTTATGGGATTAAATGCAATGTCAACAGGTCGTACACCTACGGCTATTTCATTGATAACATTATGTGAAAGGTCAATTACACTAACTGTGTTGGCTACAGAACCTACTACATAAACTTTCCCATAATTAGGGCTTGCATTATTCGAGTTAACTGCAACTGCAACAGGGGAATTATAACCAGGAAAAGTAGATGGTTGCAATTGAACCATTTTAACAACTTGACCATCCGCAGTAATTACAGAAACGTTATTTGATAGTTGATTAGCCACATAGGCAAACCCATTGGCTGGATTTACTGCTATTCCTTGAGGGTGAATACCCACACCAATGGCAGCAGGAATAGTAACCGAAGATACAACCTCGTGATCTTCTACATCTTCAGGAGCAGGGGGGCTTACTGATACCCCCATATTTGAACCCCAAAGTCTTATTGTTTTTTCTTCGGTTGATGTATTGGTAATGGTTACTTGTGTAACATCAAATTCTTTTCTTAACCATGCATACCAATCATCATAAGGAGTTAATTTCTTTTTTGGTTGAGACAATATTTTTGTCGTTCGTGGTAAGTGTTCTTTTACCAAATTATCACCCACTTGCCCCATTTTAGAATAGAGCTTCTTTTTTTCCTTTTTTTCATTTTGGTCATTAGACACATCAATGACACCTGTTTTTGTTCCCCATTGTTTGAGGTCTTTTTGATACTGTTGATTAAATCTTTTATTGGATGGTACACTACTAACTTTGTTACGCCCGATAATTATTGGGTCAAAGCTGTCGTAGTTTTCTTCATCAACTATCTTTTTTACCTTTCCATCTGTATCAGATTCTTTGCAACCACAATCTTCCTCCTTATCCTTAAGGGCAAAATGCATAAATACTCCCAAGCCTATGCCAGAGAGTGCTGAAATTCCTATTTTCAATTTTTCATTCATGCTACTTTTTTGAACTTTTGTTTTTCCTTATAGTGGTCGATTAAATCCATAATGTCTTTTGTTCTTGCAATGTGTGGTTCTGCTACTGATTCAGGATGTTGATGAAATACTTTTGTCGCAGCATATACCGCTTCGATAGTTGGAAACCCATAATCGAGGTAGTATTTGATTCCACACAAATCGGCTACTTTTTCGCTCCGAGTATTTCTAAAGAAATGACATCCTTCGTGAGAAAGTATAGCAACCCGAACTGGGATAGAAAATCGTTTGAATGCCTTGCGAGATATTTGAACTCTTGGCATTTTTTGATGTATTCGAGCTGGTGTAACCAACTCGTTACCATTTTCATCCGTAATGGTTGGCAAGTATTGAATTAAAAATTCTTTGTCCGGACTATCATAAAATCCTGACTTGCTATAACCCGCTTTTTGAGCAAATTTTATAGCAAACTCCATAAACCGATGCCTTTCTGGTGTTTCCCATATTTGGGCAGGAGACATTTTCTCAACTTCAAATTTGTCAATTTGAAAACCATCATCGTGATTGCTATGCTTATCTATCAATTCAAGAGCCAATGATTCTGAAGAAATAGGCATAGGAATGGATATTTCTCGAATGGCTTTACCTCCTTTGAATTGGGAAGCTTGAAAAGAAACTTTACGTCTGAAATAATGTGAATTAGGGCGTATAGGGTCAAAAACAATTATACCCAATGCCAATGGATGAAAAGCTCGAATAACGAGCTTAATGGTAAATCGACTTTTATGTGATGGTATTGGGATAACCATATTATCAACTTTTTTTTAGTTTTAATGCCTTGTTTTTATTGTATTTGGAAACGCCATAAACCACAGCAGAAAAAATGGCAATACCACCAATGATTTTTAAACCAAGAGGAATCCCTTTCTTTTCTTTTTCTTCTTCTTTCTGATCATCTTCAACTACATCAACCTCAAAATCGGATGGAGGTTCTTCTGCTTGCGGACCAAAGGCAGTTAATAAGCTGCCTACTGTTCCACTATCCTTGAACTCTCCTCCAAGACTTGCCCAAAACCGTTTTCGTTTTTCCTTTCTTGCTTGCTGCTGTTCAGGGGTTAGTTTCTTTTTTTTCTTTTTGCCAAAGAATAAAAAATTGTCGTAGTAGTCTGCTTTGACTTTTCTCGCTAATATTGTCTCTGTTTCACCTGCTATCATAACTTACTTTTAAACCACGTGTAACACTCTAATGGTTGAACCATTAACAACAAAAGGAACAGCTTGATATCCCTTTCCGACAAAAGGATAATCTTTTGCTTCTCCAGGAGATAAATCCACACCGTTTACTGTTGCTGTTACAGCACCAACATTCTTTATAGATGCAAATAGAAAACCTTGTGGTACTTGACCATCAACGGTAAAATCTTGTTCTAATATTTGTGCCAGTATATCCATTGCTTTTTGTTATAATTGAATTACTTAGCAACTAAATTTGGATTAGGCTTGCCTAAATTGACCACCTTACCCGTACCCGTCAATTTTGCAACAACATACAATCCTCCTAAAATGCCAATTCCCCACATCAAATAAGTTCCTGCACCAGCTAACTGGGTTTTAGCTTTTTGATTTTCAGCTTTCAAATCTTCCTGCTTGACCTTTTTGGATAAGCCAATCGTTTTCAATTCCTCTTGTTTTGTTTTCAATTCCTCTTGAATGGCTTTGTTCACATTTTTGTGAGCTTGAGCCTCAGATTTTGTCAAAGGCATGATATCTCCAAGTGGGAGATCATCATCATCCATTAATGAAGTAATCGTTTTAGGTTTTACTTTTTTTATTGGAGCAGACCTTATCAATTCAGGGTATTTCGGAGCAAGACCTTTTGAAATTCTAATTTTATCTCGTTTGATTCTTCGAGCAATAACATTTGGATTTTCTGCCCGTTTAGCTTTCAACTTTCTTATCCAAGCTCCAATAAATTCATCGTATTCATATTCACCGTCCTGGTCATCATCATCCATATAGTTGTAAACATCTTGAAATTCTTCACCGTAAATTCTCATTTCCAATTCGGGATTTCCTAAAAAAAGTGTACTCATCGCTTTTTAATTTTTTGATTCGTAAATAATGTTATACCGTTGGTGGAGCTACTGGAGCAGTAGGAACTGCTGCCTTTCTTCCAAAGGCTAAATAACCGCCAACGAGCAATACCCCAACTGCAATTGCTATGGTACTGTTACCGATTCCCGCTTTTTTCGGTTCAGCACTTTTGGTGTCCATTTTCACCTGTCCACTAATTCCTTTTGCTGGAGCTTGATTCAATAACTGGTTTGCTCCAACTGTTTGTCTTACAGAAGCAGTTGGAACATTACTTGCTACACTACTTTTGTACCTTATAGTTGGAGAACCTCCTCCTCTTTGATTCGGTTGAGAACCTCTTCTAATTGGTCGAGAGGGTCTTACTAATGTTCGAGGTCTTGGTCTTGATTTTCCGAAGCCAATTGCATTTTCAAATTGACCTGTTATTTTACCTTTATACTTATCTTTAAGTTTGTCAAGTGGTGTTTTCGGAAGTACGTGCTTTTTAATAATATTGTGAGGCATCAATGTATGAGGCATTAAAAGACCTTTAATTATCCGCTTGGGAGTAATTTTCTTTTTTATCTTTTTAAACCAACCTCCAAATTCATCGTACTCATATTCTTCATCATCTGCATAAAATGAATCCTCATAGATGTCATCATCGTATTGATTTCCTTCAGGGTATCCTAATAATATCATTTTGTATGTTTTAGGTTAACTATTCTTAATTATTAATGGGACAATCAACAAGAATGTTTATCCTTGCTTTAGCCCATCCAATCGACACTATCCTTTCTGTACTACAATAGGGGCTGCTGGTTGTTTTGATTTCATAGAAAAAAGAACCAAACCAACTAATGCCAATGCTCCAACTGCCATTCCTCCAATCATCATCACATTAGAGCCTCCACCTTTTTTCTTGGCTGCATTAGCTTCTGCATCTCTCCTTCTGCGATCTTCTTCTTCTCTACGTCTTCTGGCTGCTTCTTCAGCTCTCCGTTGCTGTTCCATCTGCATTTGTCTCATTTTAGCATCCATATCAGCCTTCATTCGTGCTGCTGCTGCTGCTTGTTGTCGTTGTTGTGCTGCTATTGCTGCTGCTGCACCACCACCGCCTCCGCTTTTTTTCTTTTTAATGATGTTATGAGGCATCAATGTATGGGGCATAAAGAGACCTTTAATAACCCTTTTAGGAGTAATTTTCTTCTTTATCTTTTTAAACCAACCTCCAAATTCATCGTACTCATATTCTTCTTCATCTGCATAGAA
>JAJCYO010000011.1 GCA_029262875.1 Flavobacteriales bacterium | reverse complement strand
TGACCTTCTCTCTGACTAGTCTAAGAACTCTTATTTTTTTCTGATAACGTAAATATTTTTCTATTTCATCGGTTTTTTCCATACTAAAAGTCTATATTAATTATTAGCTAAAATAGTTCACTTTTAGTTGACGTAGTCACATTATTATTAAAAAAACTCCCAATGCTTTTTTTTTGATTTAGGTTCAACATTAATAATTCGTTCAACTTGTCCCATTCTTGGGTTTCATGCTCTACAATCTTCTCACCAGCACCCTCAAATATATTATGGTTTAAAGTCCATCTACCCCTCCTATACCAAACATTTTTAATATCCTCGTAATTAAATGTTTGACCTGATGATGTTTCTATCTCTATGTTGGCAGCATTATCATTATGTTGATAGGATAAATTTTCAATCTTATTGTACTCATTAATTAACACAAATTTTTTATTACTGTAATACAACCACTCTATTACATCACAAGTAGACTGGTCATAACTTCTTGAGATAATTAAATTCATTCTATTAAGTCTAACTGATTAATAGATTTTTTATAATCACCTGCCCTGTCTTTAGAAAATGTAAATATTTTTTTTCCAGCACTTTCATTGAGATTGAATCGTTTATCTTTCATTGTATAAGCTGCTTTCTTTCGAGCATCACCAATAGAACCTAACCCTAATTCTTGTCTTCTTCCATTAATTTGTTTTTCTTGTTCTTTAGTAATTCTCAAAAAACCCCATTTACTATAATTATATATCTTTTTGTTTGTTTCTAATGCATACTGAATTAGCCCCGATTCCATGAAACCATAATTATCTACACCAGTACTGCCAGTAACTAATTGTGAAACCATCCTTGCATCTAACTTTCCTGATTTCAAACTCTGAAGCAATATTTTTGTAAAATCATAATATTGAACATCTCTCATCCCAACTTGGTTGTGTATTATCATTATATATATTGATTTATAATTAAACCCTTGATAAACTCCAACCAGTTTTTGCGATGGGAATCCGTGCTGCTTATATAAACTTAGAATGACATCCATATTAGAATCATCTATTTTTGATATTGTATCACCATAAGTGGCATAACTGCCTTTCTTTTTTCTGAAAAACTGGTCTGCAAAAAATAACGAATCATATACTTGCCGTAAATACACATTATGTAACTGTTTGCTTTTATACTTTAATAATTTTTTTCCTTGTTTGCATTTAAAAAAAGGCTTCAGTTCATCCTTTTCTTTTAACCATGATAATTGATATCCGTAATCAATTAAATAACTGAAATTAGCATAGACTTTATCGTAATCTTCTAACAAAAATGAACAAAGTGCTTCGTTGTACAAATCTCGAGCAAAAGGAGATTTATTGTAGCTAAATGCTTCCTCATAATTCTTACAAGCCGAGCTGTAATTAGAATCTATTATATCTAATTCAGCTTTATTAATAAAATGGTAGTAATAAGCCAGCGGCTCAGGTAATTGACCATATCCTTTAGCAGTTAGTATAACTATACCTAATATAAATAGAAAGTTTTTCATGAATTTAAAAGTATATTGAAGGGGCATACTAAGTAAGTATGCCCCTTATAATTACTATAACACAGTATGTGTTATAATCCATTGGGTATTTTAGCTAGTACCTCCACCATTTTCCATTTCCCATGTGTTATGGTAAATTGTTGTCTCACCGTCAGTAGTATCGCTATTGAACCCCATACAACCTGTAGCGGTAGCTGATGTACACAGTTCACCTGGTCCGGTTGGTCTAGTACGTCCACCACCAACAACATTAGATTGAATTGTTTCGTTTAGTTCGTTTTCATTGAATTTTTTTAAACTTTCCATCTTTTCATTTTGTAAAAATTTTAATAAATACCTACTCTTTTTATTTATTAACTTTGCAAATGCATTTTCGGTATCCTACAGATACAAAGATGCGTAAGTAATTAAATCGGCAAATCTGATTAATTACGACTTAGAGGGGAGTGTTACCGCACTTCCCTCTTATTTTATTTTATGTCTACCAAAAGTAACCACTTTTCCCGCATTTTATTATTAGTATAAACACGGAATTTTACGGAACAATAAGTACGTATTTTTACCTAAAGCCCTCAAGATACTATTCACTGGATTTTTATACAAGTCAAAATTTACGCAATCATTACAGAGTTAAAATACTCAATTCTACCAAAAACCCTTACTTAACAATGTTTTTTTTAAAATTTATCATTTCACCTATTAGCTTCTTTTACTCCCTTTCAGTATTTTCAGCCTATAAGGTAAAAAGTCTCAAAGAAACAGTTTGAAAGTGAGATAAAACAACTTTCTTTGCTTGGTTTAGAATTTACGGGAGTTATGAGTATTCGTCAATTATAATGAGTGGAGAGACATATTTTACTGAAACGATGAGTAATAAGTTATAAGAAGCCAATATGCTTCTATGATTTCCTATAAAAAACAGATAATTATTTCTCTTTTTTATTGGTTACGGAATAACTAATTATAAAATAATTTGGAGAATTATTCAACAATTCATTTGTGGCTTTTTCACCTTCAGTTAACTTAACAACGCCACAAAATCTATTTATTCTACCATCATACCACGATGAAGCAAATATTAGTATAGGAGTTTTTGTGTTTAGTTTCCATTGAATATTTTTGTACTCCCTCCATGTAAAAAATTGACCATATTTTAATTTATTTAGAGCAATTTCCTTTTGAGCATTCATAGCATAGGTTTGAATTCTTAATATTGAAGAATTATCTGTGGTCTTAGTAATAATTTTTAATTGATTAATATAATCTTCGTAAGCAGTGTCAACAGAATCTATATAATAATGGTATCGGTTACTGAAACTCATCATAGTGTCAGATTTAACCAAATTACCAGCAGAATATTCATCTAAGATTAAATCAATACTATAATCAGACTTAAACTCTCCAAAAGAAAACTTATGGATTTGAACTCCTAAAAAGTCGAGAGCATGGAGTATATCAAGTTCATTAACCTTATCTGAATTAAACCTACTTAGGCCGTCTTCTTTCTCAATTTGATTACGGTTATCTTTTTTCAATTTTTGACCGTAAGAAGTAATCCAAATAGAGAATATAAAGAGAAAAGTTATAAGTCTTTTTATTTTTATTAGGTCCATAATTTTAAATTTTACTTGGTTATGTCCATCAAATAAAGAGTATTTAAACCTTATCCGAATTACAGATTGTGATATTTACTTTTTTAGCAAACAATCAAATATGGTACTAATGAATTAGAATTCCAAAAAATACAGTAGAAACATTACGTTTTAAACAAGAATAAATTTTATTTATAGCCAATCCGATTGTTTGGTTGTTACTTTTCCAATCTCAATCATATTTTCAATATCCTCTTTCATAAATGATTAACCCTCAATAATTCTTTCTTCATCAATGGAATACACCCAGCCAATAGTTCCGTATCGTCCTTTTTCCATGACTGCAACACGTTCATTGTCTCTAATTTGAACATCAATAGTTGCGGAGCTGTTAAATTTAATAGATGAGCCTCCTCGCATACTTCCCGAAGCTGTCTTTTGAAATATTATGATAAAAATGGTTTTCGGAAAGTCTTGTCTTAAGCGTTCAAATTCTTCTGCTTTTGCATTTAGTTTCTGGAAACTGTCAATTACAATTAAATCGTATTGCTTGGCATCTCGTCTAACATCTCGTAATGTTCCATTTCCTGTAATGGTAATATCGTTTCCTAAATCGTATTCTCGTACTTTGTTTTGCGTTAGTTTTCCCAATCCTTCTTCTAATGCAAAGTACTTAGCCGAAAAACCATTTTCTACAAATACTTTTGCCAGTTCAAACGAAAAATAACTTTTCCCTGCTCCTGAATCTCCTGTTAAAGCAAATGCTGTCATATTTCTATCGAGTTCTCCTAAGAAACGTCCTAATTCACCATCCAATGTAAAAGTATTAAAAGTCATATTCAACAATTCGGCTCCGCTTACTCCATTTTTAGAATCATTATTTTGAACTCTTTTCTGTGGTGGGCTCTTCTTTATTTTAGGTTGCTTGACGGGAATTGTTTTTTGTTCTTCCAACTCCTTAACCTTTTCAATCCCAACTAAAATTACTTTCCGTTTCTTTTTTAACTTCTCTCGTATAGTCATTAATTTTTGATAAACTTCTTTAAAATAAATTCTATCTTCTTTTAGTACCTTTTGCAACTTTGTTAATTCACCACTTATTACGGTTTTCATTCTTTTAATTTCTCTGTTTCGCTCATTAGCATTTACCTCACTTAATAAGTAATCATTAATGAATAAATTCAATATGAAACCCAAATCAGCTTTGGTTTCTACATCATCACAATATGAATGATAAAACTTTTTATCATTTAAGCTTAAAATGGCTTCTATCTTTTGAATTTTCTGATCATTTTCCTTTACTGGCTTTTGTATCTTTTTTAGTTTAACTATGGTAATTGCTTCTTGTTCTTTTAAGTCCTTAAACTCTTGTTGAAACTCCTTAATTTTTCCTCTTACAAAATTAATCTGACGGTCAAGGTCTACTACTTTCTTTTTTTGTTGTTCTTGTACTTGTCCTAATGCTTCTTTTTCTTGTTCTTTGAATACTATATCTTCTTTTTTTCTGCGTTTATAATTTCTATTCCGACATTTATCAGAGCAAAATTTAGCATCATTTCTCGCTGGTTTAAAGTTCTTATTGCATTCTGTACATTTCATTGGATATCATTCACATTTATTGATCATATTTCAAGTCATTTTGTAGTATTATCCGTTGCTATCCGTTGCCAACACGTAATTAACTGATATACTGTTAATTGAGAGCACTAAAAACAACGTTTGAAACGCCTAATAAACGATTAGCAACGTTTAAGTAACGGATAGCAACGCTTAGGCAACGGATAAGTGACGTTTCGTTACACTTAAATAACGGATAATTAGCGGATTTCATTTTATTACAACAAAAAAAAAGGATAGCATTTAGCTACCCTAACTATTGAAAAGGAAAGTTAATTACTACTCTTCTTCCTCCTCATCTTCGTAAATTTCTGCAACTTTTAATAAGTCGCCAATTCCTTCCTGTTGGTCATCATCATATTCAACGTTAATAATAATGTTTCCATCTTCTGTATTACCAATTATTTCATTGGTAATATCATAGTCAACAAGTGTTTGGGTTACTTCTACTAAATTGTCAGTCTCTACTTTTAGTTTTAATTCAAAATTTTCCATTGGATTGGGTTTTAAAAGGTTAATAATTTGGGTTAATCAGGAGGTAATTTCTTATGATTATTCTCCTTTATTTATAACGGTATTTATAGAAAGATTATTTGACTGGATTGAGGAAGGCTATCACTTAAACCAATTGAGTTTTTAATAGAACAGATTAAATAAAATCCATTTTTTTGACAAAATTTGATCCTATAAATAGTTTAATGAGTTATGCTAATGCAATTTTTAATTAGTGAGCCCGTTTGTATGCAAAACTAACCGTAATGAAAAACTTTTTTTTTGCTATTATTGCCGCAATAATTGTGTCAAGTAGCTCTTTTGCCCAAAACTCTGTTTTATCTTCTGGTAATTGGTACAAAATAAGCACAGCTTCAGATGGTATCTATAAAATATCTTATTCCGATCTACAGTCTTATGGTATAAATCCCAGTTTGATAGACCCAAGAGATATTAAAATTTATGGAAATGGTGGAGGAATGTTAGAACAAGTAAACAACGCACCTAAAACTATTGATTTAAAAGAAATTGCGATAAAAGTTGTAGGAGAAAGTGATGGTATATTTAATACAACGGACTACATTCTATTTTACGGACAATCACCTAATAAATGGAATTATAATTATTCATTACAAACTTATTCACACGAAAAGAACTTGTATAGTGACAATACATACTATTTTATAACAGTTGGAACAACAAATGGTAAAAGAATAATTACTCAAAATTCATCAGTATCTCCAGTTACATTTACTTCAACAAAATATGATAATCTCATTTTTCATGAATTAGATAATGTGAATTTGATTCAATCTGGAAGAATGTGGTTAGGAGAATTATTCGACACTCAACTGAGTTATACGTTTAATTTTAACATATCAAATTTGGATTTAGGTTCTTCAGCAACCATAAATACATCGGTAGTTGGTCGGTCTCCAATTAATAGTCAAATGGATGTAAATAGTAATGGTTCTATTTCCACAATACCTCTTTTGTCTGTTAATATGACTTCTTATACCGCCAGATATGCAAATTTAGGTTCTTCTTCTGGGACGTTTACTCCTATCTCAACTAATATACCGCTAACATTAACTTATAATCAACCAGACACAGCATCAATTGCTTGGCTTGATTTTTTTGAATTGATTACTCGAAACAACTCATCTAAAAATAACAATCAAATGATATTTAGAGATAAAGGAAATATTGGGGTTGGAAATATAACTAAATTTCAAGTCAACAATACTTTGTCTTCTGACTTTGTTTGGGAAATCACTAAACATAACAATGTCGCAGAACAAAACAAAACTTTTACAACAGGAACAACAGAATTTACCTTGAGTACTGATTCTCTTAGAGAGTTTGTAATTTTTGATTTAACTAATCTCTTGTCACCAACATTTGTAAGTCAGGTAAACAATCAAAATCTACATGCTATTACTTCTCCAGATATGGTAATTGTTTCTCACCCTAATTTTGTTACAGAAGCAAACGTACTGGCTAACTTTCATCTAACTAATGATGGTATAACAACAGAGGTTGTTACAACAGAAGAAATTTATAATGAATTTTCATCAGGGGCACAAGATATTACTTCCATTAATAATTTCATGGAATATCTCTATAACCAAACCAACTCGTCTTTAAAATACTTATTGCTGTTTGGTGATGGTTCTTATGATTATAAAAATAGAATTACACCAAATACAAATTATGTGCCCACTTATCAATCTGAAAACTCTATAGATATTATTGGTTCATTAACTTCTGATGACTATTATGGTTTATTAGATAGTAATGAAGGAGCTTGGGTTGGTACTGAATACATGGATATTAGTATTGGTAGATTACCCATTAAGAATACACAAGAAGCTAATGATATTGTAAATAAAATAATTGATTATAAAACGAACACTACATCATTTGATGCTTGGCGTAAAGCCATTACATTTATTGGAGATGATGACGACAATAATGTTCATATGACACAAGCAGATTTTCTTTCTGATGTGGTTGAAACCTCTTCTTGTCAACATATCATCGAAAAAATATATTTAGATGAATATCTTCAAGTTGTAAGTGGACCACAACAAAGCTACCCCGAAGTTGAACAAAAAATAGTTAATTCATTTAGAAGAGGTTCATTAATTATGAATTATACTGGTCATGGTGGTAATGACCAGCTTGCTCATGAAAACATTTTAGATACCAACTCTTTAGATACTTTAAACAACTCTAATTATCCTTTATTGATATTAGCCACATCAGAGAGTAGTCGGTACGATAATCCTGCTTTTACTTCTTTTGGAGAGCAATTTTTATTAAAGCCAAATGCAGGGAGTATAGCATCATTCTCCACTACTAGATTGGTTTTTTCTAATCCTAATTTCACTCTAAACCTAAGTGTTTACAACAACATTTTCAATAAAATTAATGGTAAATACAAATCAATAGGTGAAGTTTTTAAAGAAGTAAAAAACCTAAATGCTAATGTTTTAAATAATAGAAATTTTACGTTGTTAGGTGACCCTGCTTTAACTTTAAATTTTCCTGAGTTTGTTGTAAATGCAGTTCATCCAGACACGTTACAAAGTAGTAGCTCCAATACTGTTACTGGACAAATAGAAGATGATAGCTTTGTTCTACAGAATTGGTTTACTGGAGACTTAATTGTATTTATACAAGGAAGTAAAGACACTATTATAACTTTAGCTAATGACGGTGGAAGTCCATTTGTTTTTTATGATAGAAGAGATACTATTTATTATGATACTATTCCAGTTGTAAATGGTCTATTTAGCTACAACATAAATCTCAATACAGTTCCTGTTCATATGACTGGTAATGCGAAGATAAATTATTATGCTTTTAATGGAACTACTGATGCCTCTGGTTGTAATGATAGTATTTATATCAATGATGTGATGACAAGTATAGACAATTATTCTACTACGGAAATTAATGCAACTATTTATCCTAATCCATCTTCAAGTGCAGTCACAATTTCTTTAGATGATGTTAATGATAATTATAATTTTACTATTTATAATAATATAGGGCAAGTTGTTATGAGTAAGGTAATTATTGAAAATAGACTCTCATTTTCTGTTCAAGACTTCAATAATGGAATCTATTATTATCAAATAACCAACAGTAGCAATAAAATCAAATCTGGCAAGTTGATCGTTCAACATTAACTCAGGGAATAAAACCAAACATAATTAGCATCATTCAAATAAATTTCCGATTTGTATATTAAGACTGGGTACTAAAATGGCAATTCATAAATAATTCGTAATTTAGAATAACGAATACAGCGTTCATTATTTGATTTAAATGTTTAAGCTATGTTTAACCCGAAAATAAAAAAGGCTTTCGCAAAACCGCAAAAGCCTTTCCTATTAAGTAGCGAGATGGAGATTTGAACTCCAGACCTCTGGGTTATGAATCCAGTGCTCTAACCAACTGAGCTACCTCGCCAAAATGAGGATGCAAATATAGTGGTTTTGTCTTTTTAATAACAAAATGGGGCATTTTTTTTTATTTACGGAAATGCTACCCTTAAATTCATTTTTTTTACTATCTTGCAAGTAGTCAAAATTGAATGAATGGTGTCTGATAAAATAAAATACGAATTGGAATTTGTGATGAAGTCATCGGCTAGCTTATTGTATAAATATTTAGCTACTCCGGGCGGATTGGGAGAATGGTTTGCAGATAACGTAAATTCTAGAGGTGAAGTATTCACTTTTATCTGGGATGGCTCTGAGGAGCAAGCCAAGTTGATTACGAAAAAACGAGACCAGTTTATTAAATTTAAATGGTTAGAAGATGAAGATCCTGATGCTTACTTTGAATTCAGAATTGAAATCGATGACATTACCAAAGATGTGGCGCTAATAATCACCGATTTTGCTGATGAAGACGAAATGGAAGAGTCTAAAATGCTTTGGGAAAGTCAAGTTGACCAGTTACATGGTTTAATCGGAGGTTAATTACTCTATTTTTTCTCCTTCTGCAATAAGCGATTGCACTACCCTTTCTATCATCTCGTCCTCCTCACTTGTTTTAGGATCATAACGTGCTTTTAAATCTGCTCCATACAGTTTCCCTACTCCTTGGTATATAAATGCTTTAAAACCGCCTCGCATCTCTTTAATAATCTCATAAGTGGATTCTCCTGTTTCTCGATCTATAAGCTTTACCAACACCCTTCCTGATGTTTGAGACATGTTCTTAATGACATCCTCAAATTCTTTTTTCAATGCCTTTTCTCTCAATTTCAATAGTTTCCTCCGCTTACGCTTTGATTTAACCGTTAGGAGTTCCGCATTGTACTTCTTAAGCTTGTCTGCAGCAATTTTAGCATATGGGTATACTTTTCTAACATGCCATCGTAATCGTTTAAACTGCCTGTCCTTTTCAACATTACCATAAGGTTGGAGATCTACCACCGCAAATGGCTCCATGTTATAAATGTATAAGGTATCCCCATCTACCACAACCATCTCTAAAACACCTCCACTTTGATTGGTCGATTCATATACCTGCCATGAAGTATCTACTTCAGTGTTTCTATCCTTCACATAATTTAGCATAGAATCTACCTGGCCTCTTGCCACCAAAGTCTTAATGTTTGCAAGCATTTTCTCTTTGTTTGCTTTCAATTCTTTCTTGGTCATTTTTTGTGCATGAACATCACAAAAAATGAGTGTGAGGAATGTGAAAAGGAGTATGTGAATGCGAATTTTCAATCCAATAATTTTAATTAAAATTAAGTATTTACCATCAACCAAGTCAATTAATCAAGAAATATACCAACTAAGCCTTAAACTGTTAAATAATTTAACTTCTGTTAACTAAACTCAGATAAGGTTAGCCATCGATCCGTCTTAGTATCTAACTCAAGGGTGACCTCACCCAATTCTTTGGTAATTTTCATAAGCTCTTCATGTGCTGTAACTGTCTCGTTAAGCAGGTTAGCCAGTGCCTCTTTTTTGGTTTCTAATTGTTCTAAGTCCTTTTCCAATTGCTCAAACTCTAACTTTTCTTTGTAGGAAAGCTTTACTTTTGGTTGTTCATTTTTTGGTTTTTCAACAACTGGTTTTATCGCCTTACCTACATTTTTTTCGGTTGGTTCTGACTGCTTAGCTTTGAGCCTATAGTCATTGTAATTTCCAATAAAGTCTTTTACTTTCCCTTCTCCTTCAAACACAAACAAGTGGTCCACCAATTTATCCATGAAGTAGCGGTCATGTGTTACAATCATTAAACAACCTTGAAAGTCCATTAAAAAATCTTCCAGTACATTTAAGGTAATAATATCCAAATCATTGGTAGGCTCATCTAAAATTAAGAAGTTAGGATTGAGGATTAAAATGGTTAGTAAGTAAAGCCTTCTTTTTTCTCCTCCACTTAGCTTTTCAACCAAATTATAATGCATGTGCTTTGGAAACAAAAATCGCTCTAACAACTGAGCTGCGGTAAGTTTTTTCCCTTTTGTTAAGGGAATAACCTCAGCAATGTCTTTAATGGTATCTATGACTCTCTTATTGTCTTTCAGCTTCATACCACTTTGTGTGTAGTACCCAAAAACAACTGTCTCCCCATGTATTATTTTACCTCCATCCAATTCCTGGTTGTTCAATACAAGGTCTAAAAAGGTGGTCTTACCCACTCCATTTTTGCCAACTATTCCTACGCGCTCTCTTTTCTTAAAAACATAGTTGAAGTCATCTAATATTTTTAAATCGCCAAATGATTTTCTCGCATGATGGATTTCTAAGATCTTACTTCCCAACCTACTCATGTTGATTTCAATGTCAACCTTACTATTGTCTTTTCGTTGATGGGCAGTTTCTTTCGTCTTATAGAAAGCATCTTCACGTGATTTTGCTTTTGTTCCACGGGCTTTTGGCATACGCCTCATCCATTCTAACTCTTTACGGTAAAGGTTTTTCGCCTTATCCACATTTGCCTCAAAGACTTCTTCTCTCTCTTGTTTTTTTTCTAAATAATAACTGTAATTGCCCTTGTACTTGTACAGTGTTTCATCATCCAATTCAATAATTTCATTGCACACTCTTTCCAAAAAATAGCGATCGTGGGTCACCATTAAAATGGTCATGTTTTCTTTGGTTAAATAGTTTTCCAACCACTCAATCATATCAATGTCTAAATGATTGGTCGGCTCATCCAAAATGATAAAATCTGGTTCGTCTATTAACACTTGAGCCAATGCTATTCTCTTTTTCTGTCCTCCAGAAAGTTCCCCTACATTTTGTTCTAAATCGTGAATGTTTAGCTGTCCTAAAATTTGTTTAATTCTGATTTCGTAATCCCATGCTTTTAACCCATCCATTCGCTCAAATGCCACCTGCATGGCTTCATTGTCATCTGGATTAAGCACTGCTTTTTCATAGGCTAAAATGGCTTTGATTTGCTCAGAATTAGAGTCAAATATAGCCTCAGAAATACTCAACTTATCATCAAAAGAAGGCATCTGATCGAGTATGCCTACTTTAATGTCTTTTCGGAAAACAACATTGCCAGAATCATATCCTTCTTTACTTGCTAAAATGTTTAAGAACGTAGATTTACCCGTTCCATTTTTTGCAATAAATGCTACTTTCTGACCTTTATCTATACCAAAAGTGATGTCTTCAAACAACACTCGAACGCCAAAAGACTTTGTTAAATTTTCTACTGAGAGGTAATTCATGCTACACTTCAATTCCTATTACACATACATTCCTTCGGCTTCGCTCAGGACATGCGACTCTGTATGTCTTAAAAACTCCTATCATACTTCAATCCCTATTACACATACATCGTCAACTTGTTCTAAATCCTCTTTCCAGTTTTGGAATTCTGCTTCTAACTCCGTTTCTTGTTTAGAAAACTCCTTAGAACTCACTCCTAATATTAATTCTCTAAATCGCTTGTACATAAACTTCTTTCCTTTTACACCTCCAAATTGATCTGCATAACCATCAGAAAACATGTATATTTTATCTCCTTTGGAGAGGTTTATTTTATGTAAGGTAAACGGTTTGATATCAGCGAACTGACCTATTGGTTGTTTATCTCCTTTAATCTCTTTTAAATTATTATCGGTGATGTAGAACATAGAATTAATGGCTCCGGCATATTCCAGCTTATTATTTTCTATATCAAAACTACACAAGGAAATATCCATTCCGTCTTTCACATCTTCTTCTTTATTTTCTCTAAAGGCTTCGATAACCAATTCCGCTGTTTTATCCAAGATTTTTGCAGGATCCAACAACCAAAAATCATTTACTGCTCTGTTTAGTGCGTTGTTGCAAACCACACTTACCATTGCTCCTGGAACACCATGCCCTGTACAATCTGCCACAGCAATAAATATTTTACTATTCACCTTTTTGTACCAATAAAAATCTCCTGCAACAATGTCTTTAGGCCTATAAAAAACAAATGAGTTGGGTAAGGATTCTTTTATCTTTTCAATGGATGGTAGAATGGCTGATTGAATCCGCTTGGCATAATTAATACTATCGGTAATCTCTCTATTTTTTATTTCAACCACTAATTTTTGCCGCTCGATTGTTGCTTTCTGTCTGTTTGATATTTTTAAACGGTTAAAAACAACAATAGAAAAAATGATAACCAGTAAGAGAATTACCGCCCCAGCATACATAAGCGTTTTTTGCTGATCAATTTCTTGTTGGTGTTCCAATGCTGTTATTTTTTCAGCTTCGACTCTGGACAAACTGTCCGCCATGAGTTGTTTGTCGAACTCAAACTGCATTGCTTTTTCTGTAACTTCTCGTGTTGTTTTCTCATTAAAAACACTATCTCTGTACACAATGTGGGTTTTAAAAAACGTTAAGGCCTTGCTGTGGTTATTGGTTTTAGCATAGAGCCTACTTAGCTTACCAGCCACAATAGAAACATCATTTTTTCTATCCATCTCAATGTAAACCTTATAGGCTTTTTCACCAAAGATTATCGCCTTTTTAGCATTGCCCATTCGATCATAAACACTCGTCATGTTCGCATAGTACTTTGCTACTCCTGCCTGATTATTTTTTGCATTGTGAATTTCATACCCTTTCTCAAAATATTCCAATGCTTTTGGGTAATCTTTTTCCAATGTGTAAATCACCGCAATGTTGCTGTACGATTGCGCTACGTTTTCATCGTCATTAATAATAGCGGAGAGCTCTAAACTTTTATTGTAATACTCTAATGCTTTTTCAAAATTTTTCATTCTTCGATACAGAATTCCAAATCCATTGTAACATGAAGCAAGACCAAGTGTATCCTTGAACTCTATTCTTAGGTCTAAACTTTTTTGATAATAGCCTAAAGCCTTGTCATACTCTTCTAAGTCACGGTATATAATCCCAATGTTAAAGTAATTGTATCCAATATTTCCAGTATCACTTAGCTCTTCATTTATGGTTAAACTGGCTTGATAATAAGAAATCGCGTCAGAATAGTTTCCCATTCTTCTGCTAATGATTCCCATTCCATTATTGGAAGTTGAAAGTTGAGCCAAGTAAAAAGTATCTCGTACCTCCTTGACTTTTTCTGTAGCAATTTTATGCGCTTTTTCCCAGTATCTTTTCGCCAGCAATTGATCCATCCTATATGAAGCCGATCCGATATCGTTGTATAACATCACCAATACAGAATCGTTCTTCTCGTTTACAGTAAGGTTTATTAATGAATCAACAGTATTGTCAGTTGCTCTACCAAATAAAGCTGAAGCAATAAAAAATAATCCTATTATTACTTTTTTTGTCATTGACCAAGTACTCTACTTAATGCTTTTGCAGCATTGGTATATTGTGGGTTTAATTCTAAAGCATACCTAAAATCTGCCTCAGCTTTTTTAAGTTCATCTCTTTGTTCGTAACATAGACCTCTATTGTAGTAAGCATCTAAGTATTTAGGCTCTACGGCTATGGCATTGGTATAATGTTCAATGGCCACATCGTAAACTTTTAAATATTCTTGGTGAATAAATCCAAGGTTAAAGTGAGGCTCTCTGTATTCGTGAATGTTTAAGATTCTATAATATGTATCTATCGCTTCATTGTAATCTCCACTTTCTTGGCAAATCATTCCGAATGCATATAGCGCTTCCAAACTAATAGAATCTATTCTTAAGGCATTTTTCAAATACTCTTTAGCCAAGGTATTTGGTTCATTGAAATGCAATAATCCCAAATGAATATAAGCATCGAAATAATCATTTTCTTGTTCTACTGCTGTTCTGAAACTCGAAATAGCTAACGTTGTATCTCCTTTTTCTTCAAAAATCATCCCTTTAAGAAAATACGCTTCAGCACTGTGCACATCTCTTTTCAAAGCTGCATCAGCATAGTCCATCGCTTGCTTATGGTCTCTAGCTATTAACGCCAACCATCCCAACTCAACTCTTGCTGTAACATTTTCATTATCTATAAACAAGCATTGATCTAATACTGTTTTTGACTCTTTCAGTTTGTCCTGGTTTTTCAACAATTCTGCTTTTAACAAGTAATATTCTGGTACTAATGAATCCACTTTTATCGCTCTATCCAAGTCATTTACAGCAGATGAAAGGTCTTTGTACTTCATGTACAATTTTGCCCTTCTCAAATACAATGCTGGATCATTAATGTTTTCTTTCAATAAATCATTTACTGCCCTAAATTCAGCAGTTTGTTCAGACACAATGGTATCCTGCGACAAAGCATCATTTTCAATTGTATCTGAGGCATCGTTACCACAAGATGATAAAACAACTATTGCAGCAAATATTAATAAGATTTGTTTCATATTTATAAAAAAAGTCCTCCCGAATATTCGAGAGGACCCAAAGATAATTATTTATAATGAAGATTTATTTATCAGTTAAGGCATCTACAATTTTTTGTTCTAATTCCTCCATTAGCTCAGGGTTATCAAGTATCAAATCTTTCACAGCATCTCGTCCTTGACCCAATTTGGTATCTCCATAGCTAAACCAGCTTCCAGCTTTTTTAACAATGTCATGATCAACAGCTAAATCAATTATTTCACCCACTTTAGAAACACCTTTTCCATACATGATATCGAATTCAGCTTTTCTAAATGGTGGAGCAACTTTGTTTTTTACCACTTTAACTCTTGTTCTATTTCCAATCACATCTTCTCCAGATTTAATTTGAGAAGATCTTCTAATGTCTATTCTAACAGAGGAATAAAATTTAAGTGCATTACCTCCAGTAGTTGTTTCTGGGTTACCAAACATTACCCCAATTTTTTCTCTTAATTGATTGATGAAGATTGTACAGCAGTTAGCCTTTTTAATAGAACTTGTTAATTTACGAAGTGCTTTAGACATTAACCTTGCTTGTAATCCCATTTGAGAATCACCCATTTCTCCTTCTATTTCTGCTTTTGGCGTCAATGCCGCAACAGAATCAACAACTAATAAATCGATAGCTCCCGAACGGATTAAATTATCAGCAATTTCCAACGCTTGCTCACCATTATCTGGTTGAGAAATGATTAAATTATCAATATCAACTCCTAATGCAGCAGCATAAGTAGGATCAAAAGCATGTTCTGCATCTATAAAAGCAGCAATTCCACCTTGCTTTTGACATTCAGCAATTGCATGTATGGTTAGGGTTGTTTTACCCGAAGATTCTGGTCCATAAATTTCTACCACTCTTCCTTTAGGGTATCCTTTAATGCCTAAAGCTAAATCCAAGGTTAATGAACCTGTAGGAATTACATCTACATCTTCAAAAGCATTATCTCCCAATTTCATGATGGTTCCTTTTCCATAAGATTTTTCCAATCGATCCATCGTCAATTGAAGCGCTTTTAATTTTTCTGTGTTTGGTTCTGCCATTTCTGCTATCATGTTATATGTGTTTTCTTAGTAATTATTTTTAACACTACAAATATAGGTTAAAAAATCTACAATTTGTAGTTAATGAAATGTTAATTTTATAAACACCAATAAAATCAACATTTACAGAGGTGATATTTTTCTTTAAGAATTAAGTTCTTCTCTAATTTGTTCGGTATGAATCTTTGTTTTCACCTTTTTTATAATGCTTTCAATCATCCCATTTTCATCTATAATGAATGTTGTTCTATGAATTCCATCATAAATTTTCCCCATAAATTTTTTCTCACCCCAAACACCATATTTATTTAATACCTCTCTATTGGTATCTGCCAAAAGGTTAAAAGGCAATTTATGTTTCGCTATAAATTTTTGATGTTTCGCTTCATCATCAGCACTCACTCCAATTACTTCAAAACCATCTTTTATTAAGCTTTCGTAATTGTCTCTTAAATCACAAGATTGTACCGTACAACCAGGTGTTAAATCTTTAGGGTAGAAATAGAGAATAACCTTTTTACCTTGGTAATCAGCTATTTTATGCACTTTACCATTTTGATCTTTGATATCAAATTCTGGAGCTTTATCTCCTACTTTTAAATGAAACATGTTGAGCGTATTTATGTTCTTACAAAGTATCCCATTCTTATCTGATTTTACAATGAGATGGCATGATACTTATTAACAGAATGAACTTATTCGCTAACTTCCTTTTTAGATTTTTTTGTCAAGTACCAAATACCAAAGACACCTAATGTGAATAATAAAACGGCAATTATTTCTGCTTGGGTTGCTTTAAACCATATTAAATCATAATCAGAATTGATTCTAATTTTTTCGATAAAGAAGCGTTCTATCCCATTAAAAATAAGGTACATGGAGAAAATAATTCCTGGAATTTTAACCTTTTTACGAAACGCCCAAAGTATTCCTGCAATGATAAACGCTAAAATAGTTTCATAAAATGGCGTTGGCCAAGCATTCCCTTCATACAAGAAACCATCACTCATGGCCGGTCTTCCAGGTGCTCCAAGGTCAGTTCCATTAATATTACCAAAGTAATCAAACGACCACATCCATTCAGGCAAGAAACTAATCATTTCTGGCATTTCTGCATAATTAGGCATTCCCCAATCTCCATCTCCTGCCAGTTGGCAACCTATTCTACCAATTCCATAAGCCAACATCAAACCTGGTGCACAAGCATCACAAACGAGCAATAAATTTAACTTCTTTTTATAGGCATAATACAACACCAAGCCACCACCAATTATCAACCCTCCGTATATACTTAACCCAGAACCAGAAAAAATAACTTCAATAGGATCTGCTATTAATCGATCTATGCGTTCTATCGAATCAAATATTTTGGCCCCAAATATTCCACCAATAGCAGCAATAAATGTCATTGTCCCAACATGTTGGTAAGGGTGTACTTTTTCTTCTACCTCTATAGGTTCTTCTAATTTATGTTTTTCAGCATCTCTATACTTAAAATAAACAAGCAATGCCGCTCCAACAAGTCCTCCAATAAAGTTACCTTCTAATGACATGATAAATCCTGGTAAATCTTCTATTACTTGGCTATAGTTTAGAAAAATAGCGAGGACCTTAAACCCTAAGATGAACCCAAAGATTCCATTCCCAATTAATTCAGTCATTCCTGCTTTTTCACCCTTCATTACCTTTTTAATGGTGAACGTTTGCAAGCCTTCTTTTTCCTTCCTCTTCATCTCTTGCACCCAAATGTAGTTAGCAATTATAAAGGCAATGGCCACCATAAACCCAAACATAGGTAATGGAAAAGAGAATGAAAATCCGAATAAATAATTGGTTAAATCTGATAGGTATGGAAACATCTACTGCTAAATTATTTAATGACTAACTGGTTGCTCCATTTTAACTCGAACAATTCCATCTAAATCTATGTCTGCTAAATTAATCGTTTTAATTTGATTTTCTAATTCAGCAGTATAAGGCACTTTTACTTTAATGTAATTGTCAGTGAACCCATTTAAAAAATCATCATGTTGCTCTGCTTCAAAAAGTACATTGTATGTTTTTCCTAAATGTTGGTTGTAAAAAAATCGTTTTTTCTTATCGGAGAGTATGTGCAACATTTTACTACGTTTGCTTCGTTCTTGTTTTGGAACTACCCCCTCCATTTTTATCGCAGTTGTATTTGGTCTTTCTGAATAGGTAAAGACATGTAAATAAGAAACATCCAGTTCATTTAGAAAATTATACGTTTCTAAAAAATCTTCTTCTGTTTCTCCTGGAAAGCCAATAATTACATCAACACCAATGCATGCATGGGGCATTAACGCTTTAATGTTTGTTAAACGTTCTACATACAATTCTTTCTCATACTTTCTTCGCATTGCTTTCAAAATCTTATTTGATCCTGATTGTAATGGAATGTGAAAATGAGGCATAAATTTATTAGACTTTGCAACAAATTCAATGATTTCATTGGTCAAAAGATTAGGCTCTATAGAAGAAATTCTATACCGCTCAATACCATCTATTTTATCTAATTCTTGAATTAATTCAAAGAAGTTTTCTTTATTTCCTTGTCCAAAGTCACCTATATTTACTCCCGTTAAAATAACTTCTTTAGCCGCAGTTTTTGCTACTTCCTTTGCTACATTAACTGTTTCTTCTACAGAATGATTTCTGCTCTTCCCTCTGGCTAAAGGTATCGTGCAAAACGTGCAAAAATAGTCACACCCATCTTGTATTTTTAAGAATGAACGCGTTCTATCCCCCTTTGAATAGGAAGGAATAAATTCGTTCACTTCCTTAATTTTTGAGGCAATAACAGTAGCAGTCTCTTTCTTTTCTAAATTTTGAAAATGTTCTACTATTTTAAATTTTTCTGAAGCACCTAATACCATATCGACTCCAGGTATTAACGCAATCTCATTGGGTTTTAGCTGAGCGTAACAACCTATTATTGCAACAAATGCATCAGGATTTATTTTCAATGCCTTTTTCACCAACTGCTTGCATTTTTTATCCGCATTTTCAGTAACTGAACAAGTATTGATAACATAGACATCAGGTTCCTCATTAAATTCGACACGCGCAAAACCTTCTTCTTGAAACATTCTTGCAATTGAAGAAGTCTCAGAAAAATTGAGTTTACAACCTAAGGTGTATAATGCTACTTTTTTGTTCAAATTCATGAAAGGCAAAGGTAATTAGGAATGTTGGATTGGTAGAAAATTTATTTAATAAAAACTATTTCTGCTTTATTGATTTTCAAATCTGGCCTGTTATTTCTAACAAAAGTGGCTTTAAAGGTATATTTACCATCGGATTTAGGAACAAAATTTCCATCGAGTTTACCATAGAACTTCCAGTGCGTTATTCCATTTTTTGTTGTTAGCACTTCGTCCTTATTATTCATTGTTACTAATGGATCTGAACCACCTTTTAGTAAGTATTCATCTCCTTTATAAAACTCAAAATCGTAAACGAACAAGGGCTTTTCTTTGTATTCGATGTCAATATTGGTCCAAAACTTAACCTCTCTATCTTTTTCTAATTCAAATTGAATTTCTCCAGTGTTGTTTTGAGTTAAATCTAACCTACCTATTTCTTCTTCACAAGAAAATAAGAGTACTGATATCAATATCAAGATGAAGCTATAGTGTTTTTTCAAAACTTCTATCAGTATTTAATTATTCGTTCAGTTTTGCGTAAACCATCTTCAATGACCTCTAACAAATAGATTCCTTTAGGATATTTAGAGATATCAATTCGCATACTGTTATTATAAGAAACATCTTCATAGAGTAATCTTCCCTGTCCATCAAATAATGTTACCTGTTTCGCATTATTAGAATGATTCAGGAACACCACATTAAAAAAGGAATTAGCTGGGTTTGGATAAACCTCAAAAAGAGATTCCGAAAGGTATTCGTCAACACCAACATTATAACAGTTTCCCGGTATATTATTATCTATCCATGCTATTCTACTTGTTATCCAATTCTTTAAGTAAGTAATTTCACTTGCGTAAGTCGTTCCTATAAAATCATTGGGCCAAACATAAGTTCCTAATACTGGCCATTGTTGAAAATTTCGTTGTTGAGACTCATTAAGATAAGCAACAACTGTATCTATATAGTTAAGTATTGTATCTAAGTGTAATTCATTCAGCCTTAAATTTTCCCATCTACATCTTAATTGGTTATTATATGTAGTATCCTGAGATAATCTTTCCCACCAAAAAGGATTAAGCCAATTATCACCAGAACATGTATAATTGAAATCAACTTCCCAACCACTTGTCACTGAACCATTACAATAATTAGCATTTCCTAATGCTAAATTAAAATCCCATAAAGGTCCCATTGTTAATTTTCCTCCTTTACTATCTTTATCCTTATACATATAAGTACTCAATCTATACCCATCAACATTTTTAGTAAGTTCATTAATAATAAAAAAATCAATAAAAGATAAAACATCAGTGTAGTTTCTGTACCCTAAAATCGTATCAGTAAAATTTGGACCATTTAAAGCATTCTCAAAACTCGTAATGTAATTCTCAATATAGTTTGCTTGAGCTGGAAGAATGTCATTCTGCTTAGGGTAATGAAATTGAAAATTTATTTGTTGAGCTCCCGCATTTGGTGGCTGTATTGGAGAACTCCAATCATAACCTCCACCACCTGTCTGCTTATCAATTTTAACGATGTATCCTCCTGTTAAACTGTCTCCAGCTAAATCATCTAAATCTAATTTAGCTATGTCAACCCTATTATTATCTCGTTTAATCTTTTCTGTAAAAACATAAACTCCTTGATAAACATTATTTAAAACTAATTCACACAACTTAGTTCGTGGTGAATAACCTCCCAATTTTTCTCCTAAATGATACGTAACTACGTTTCTAATTAAAGATTTATCTGAATAAGGGGCATACAATACCCAATCGTTCTCTGTTGGCATATCCATTATTGCAACATTATTGTTATTACCTAAGACATCTTGGGTTTCTAAACTGTATGATTTTTTAGGAAACGATTGTGATGATGATCCTCTCAATTCTATACTAATCTTATTATTGTACTCGTTAAATGGGTCTGTCAGGTAATTTCTTGCTCCACCTGCATTATAAATTATGCCCATATCAGCTACAATTCTAATGTTATCTAATATGGTTTGACTGTTTGTATTTACAACCACAATCGGTAAATTAGATGAACTAAAAACCAATGGAGGTTGAAACCAGCTTGGAGTAGGAGAATAATTCGTTGATGCATCATTTATCCCAAATGATAAAAATACTCGGGAAGATAGATCTGAAGAAGTAATGTTCTCGTTATGAATTTGAACAGATAATACATTATTTCCTGGTAGTAAATTTGCTTTTAAAGCTTGCGTATTTAGTAAAAACTGATCAGGATTGCCTCCTTGATACATTTGAGCCTCGTGCAAGCCAGTAGATTGCTGATTAAATGGTGGATGATCGCCAACTACCCCTATATTAGAACGAGCTATTTCAACATTGTTCAAATAAGCCACAAATGCATCATCGTAATCAATATTTAAAACCGCTTCTTCAATTTTAGAAGTATCTACAACAGTAAAAGTCCGTCTCATGTAAAGTGATACCGTAGAAGCTATAACCGTATTATCATCCCCATCTCCATAACCAATACCTCCTTGTCCTTGTAGCCAGCCTGTATCGTTAAACGCTAATTTTCTCCAATTTGTGTCTGGTTCGGATGAACCTACGAAGTATTTCCATATATCATTATCAAAAACAGCTGTTTCCCAATGATCAATATTTTGAGATTTTAATAATGAAGGAATAAAAAATAAAAGGATGAAGAGTCCGCTAAAAAAAATGTTCTTTTTCATACGTTAAAAGTAATAATTAATAATGGAAATTATTTCCCAGTACCTCTCATCACTATTAGGACAGTATAGATAAGAATTTTAAAATCTACCAATAGAGACATGTTTTCGATGTAGATAATGTCAAATTTTAATCGTTCTATCATCTGGTCTACATTTTCTGCATAACCGTATTTTACCTGCCCCCATGATGTAATTCCTGGCCGAACTTTAAGTAAATGGTTATAGTGTGGAGCAGTTTTAACAATCTGATCTATAAAAAATTGTCGCTCTGGCCTCGGTCCTACTAAGCTCATGTCTCCAATTAATACATTATAAAATTGTGGCATTTCATCCAAACGAACCTTTCTCATGAATTTACCGAAACCTGTAATTCTACTGTCTTTTTCACTAGAAAGTGCGGGGCCATTTTTTTCAGCATCGATGCGCATAGACCTATACTTAAATATCGTAAACGGTTTTCCATGAATTCCTATTCTCTGTTGAGAGAATATTGCTGGCCCCTTAGATGTAGTCATGACAATAGCAGCTGTTATCACATAGACAGGGGAAAATACGATTAACACAATTATCGAGGTGATTACATCTATTAAGCGTTTTACAGATTGCTGCCATACCGGCATTATATCTTTAGTAATTACAATAAGCGGTGTACCGAAGATGGATGTCATTTTTACTGATCCTGAAAGAATATCATACATATCAGGAATAACATTAATGATCACTTTTAACCCTTCTAATTCTGTAATAATATTTCCCAGACTATCATGTTCCGAAGATTCAACAGCAATAATTACTTCTTCAATATCATTATTAGCTATAGTTGTTCTTAAATCAACACAATTACCAAAATGAGGTAAATAATCATCCAATAAATAAGTCTCTGCTTTTTTAACGTGTGTAAAACCTATCAATTCATTACCAGTAGAGTACTTTTGATCTTGAATCTCCTTGTATAATTCCAATGCGTTTTCATTTGAACCAATAATCAATGTTTTAAATCCAATTTTTCTATTTTTTATTCTTAGCCCCGTATGGGTTGTTAGGATAAGTCGAAATAGTTCGGTAATTGTAAAATGAAGGGCAAACAAAGCGACATATGATTTGTAATAATGAGTATACGAAGCAATCGTATCATCTAATAGTAATACAAAAAATAGCACCAAAGTTCCTATTATGGATATTAAAAATGTTTGGCCAAATTCTTTCAGCCTTGATTTTCGATAGATACTATTATAGGTTCCAATTATAAAGTAAATAACAATCCAAAACACCGGAATAAGGAACAATCCATAGTAAAAATTATCATCAAATGATACCGGGATTTCATAACCGAACTTAAGTGGCTCCAAATAAGCTTTCCTGTAAACAAAAAACAAAGTCCAAGCGATAGCAGCGGCTATTACATCAAGTGTGATGTACTTTAAAACTTGTAGTTTTTTATTCATTATAAATGAACCAGTTTAAGGTTATCGATGTGAATTTCTGGACCTGATGTGTTAAAAGAGTTAATGGCTGCATCATAACCAAAAAATACTTTCATTTCTGAAGATGGTGTATTATTATTGATAATGTCTGTAAGATTGAGATAAGTCTTTTTCCAAGTATCCGTTTCGTTTAATACAATCCACAAAAATTTACCAGAATCTAAATAAACACCTACTAAAAGTTTTTCATTGGTTTTAAAATCCAATTCTAAATAAATAGGCACACCAGTTCGTGGGATAGTAGTAAAAGCAATCGAAGTAGCTTCAAAAAAGTCCATTCCAGGATCTAAAAAGACTTGACCAGAAAACAACCCTTCTTTTACATCTGTAGATTGTTTGTTAACAATGGTATCACTTCCTGAAGAATATAGAAAGGATAAACTTGCACTTTCAAAATCTTCTAACCAAGGAAATGAAGCTCCCGATGCATAAGTAACATTTGCATTTACGTTTATTGTTTCTCCTTTAACTAAATTCAACTGTTCAACATGTGGCGCGTAAAGCAAGTATCTTTTTCGTGATGCTGAAATACCATTATCTTTAATACCAGCATACACCTTTATGGTTGCACTTCCTTCTTTTAAAACAGGGAAAGTTGCTGGTAATTCATATACTCCTACTAAATTGTCATCAATAAAAACCCAGGCATCAGTTATACTTGAAGATGTTGAACCTTCTGTAGCTTGATTGGTAGTTAACGTAATTTGATCTATAGAAATATAGGTAGGCACTGTTGCTTCATAATCCTCCTTGGAGCATGAAGACAAAATAATACTTAGAATTATAAATAAACTATAAAATTTTACGTTGTGCAAAGCGTTTTAATGTTGTCGTGTAACGAGTAATTTTAAAAAATATTGTGCAAATGTATTAATCTTAGATTAATGAGGCAGTAATTTGCATTTTTTCTGCTACTTGGTAAGCAGCATCCAACATTACACTTCCATCATGAATACCAACTTCTGGTGTAGTATTATTGATAATTGAATACGCGAATTCTTCTAACTCCCTCTTAATGGGATTTTCTTTATTAATGGTTAATTGTTTGGAACAAATCTCTGTTTTTCCATTTTTCTTCAATGAAAACAAACTTGTTTCTTGTGCCAAGTAATCTATTTTAATGTGTGCGTCTCTTTGGTAAAATTTAGAAATACGTTCATTTTTTAATGAAATTCTACTTGCTGTTAAATTTGCTACACAGCCATTATCAAACTCTACAATGGCGTTTACGATATCTGGTGTATTTCCTATAACCTCAACTCCTTTTGCTCTGATTTTTTTGATGTTAGATTTTACCAAACTTAATATAATATCCAAATCATGACTCATTAAATCCATTACAACCGGAATTGTCGCTGTTTTTGGATCAAATTCTATCATTCTATGCGTCTCAATAAACATAGGGTTGGTAATGTATGGTAAAGCTGCTTTAAAGGCAGGATTAAACCGTTCAACATGACCTACCTGAACTTTCACATTCGCTTCTTCAGCTAATTCCAGCAATTGTTTTGCTTCATCAACTGTATTGGTTACAGGCTTTTCTATAAATACATGTTTAGATTGTTTAATGGCATTTACTGCATAATCGAAATGAGAGATAGTTGGTTTGACGATATCAACCACATCAACTAAATCTATTAGCTCATCAACACTGTTAAATGATTTTGTATTTAGTGACTGAGACACATTCTGCTTAAGAGATTCATCTCCATCATAAAAACCTACCAACTCAAAGTCGCTAATTCCTTTTAGCAGTTTAATATGGGTTTCACCCAAATTCCCTGCTCCTATTACGCCTACTTTTAACATTCTATCGCAAACATACATGAATGTTTATGCGGCTTTTAGTGCGAAAACTTTTCTTATTAACACCCAAAGTTTAATAATAACACCAAAAAAGAGTGCACAACTATCCAATAATCTTACTTATTTTGCCACTAATTAAATCAGATGACGGATACCTATAGACATAAAGGATTAAGAAAAAAATTAGCAGAAGTCGTTGCCAAAAAAGGAATTGAAAACCCTGAAATACTTACTGCTATTGAGACCATTCCTCGTCATTTATTTATTCCAGACAACGCTTTGCATAAATACGCTTATGAAGATAAACCCTTTCCTATAGGTGCCGGTCAAACCATTTCTCAGCCATATACTGTTGCTTTTCAGACTGAACTATTGGAATTAAAACCAAGAGAAAAAGTGTTAGAAATAGGAACTGGTTCTGGTTATCAGACTGCCGTTTTATTAGAAATTGGTGTAAAAGTCTTTTCCATAGAAAGACAAAAAGTATTGTTTGATAGAACAAAAGAATTGTTACCTCAACTTGGGTACAATACCAAGCTCTTTTATGGTGATGGGTATAAGGGATTACCAACTTTTGCTCCTTTTGACAAAATAATTGTTACAGCAGGTGCTCCATATGTGCCAGAAGACTTACTGAGTCAATTAAAGGTTGGAGGTATACTTGTCATTCCCGTTGACGAAGGCGAGAATCAACGAATGAAAAAAATAGTTAAACTGGCAAGCAATAAATTTGAAACTGAAGATTTAGGCTTGTTTAGGTTTGTACCCCTTTTAAAAGAAAAAGGAAGGGATTAAACCACTATCAGCTCCTTATATTTCTTAATTTTACCGCTCTTATGAGCAGATTTTTTGTGGAAATAAAATACGATGGCACCAATTACCATGGCTGGCAAATCCAACAAAATGCCAACTCTATTCAAGCAGAAATAAACAAGGCGCTCTCTACTCTTTTACAAAATGAAATTTCCGTCACTGGTGCTGGCAGAACTGATACAGGAGTACACGCTACACAACTTTTTGCTCATTTTGATACTGATAAATCATTTGAGATTAATACCATATTGTATAAATTAAATAGTTTTTTGCCTGATGATATTTCTTGCTCATCTATTACCAAAGTTGCCGATGATGCTCATGTAAGGTTTAGTGCTACAACGCGAACATATGAGTATTGGATTACACCGAACAAGAATCCGTTTTTGAATAATAAGGCATACTACTTTCCTCACCCATTAGCGATTGATTTAATGAACCAAGCTTCGTCTCAATTGTTAAATCATACCGATTTCTCTTGTTTTAGTAAGAGTAATACAGATACCCATACCAATGATTGTGACATTACTTTTGCTCAATGGGAAATGAAAAATAATTGTTTGATTTTTACCATTACAGCCAACCGTTTTTTAAGAAATATGGTAAGAGCCATTGTTGGAACTATGCTTGAAATTGGTCAGCAGAAGATTTCTGTTGAAGGATTGGAAGCCATCATCAACTCTAAAAACAGAAACGAAGCAGGAACATCTGCTCCCGCTCATGGATTGTATTTAACTCAAGTAATTTATCCAAAGGAGGTTTTCAATGGCTAAGAGTGTAACAGGAAAAGCCTTCGATTTCTCTCTATTTAAAAGGGTTATGACTTATGTTAAGCCTTATAACAGTATATTTTACATTACAGCTTTCCTTAGCATTATTCTTGCGGTAATTGCATTAGTCCGTCCTGTATTAATTCAGGTTACCATTGACGAATACATTAAAGAATTAGACGAGAATGGATTATTCTACATGACATTATTTTTAATAGGCTTTTTGATTGTTGAATCTATTTTTCAGTACTTCTTTACTTTATTAGGAAACTTATTAGGTCAAAATGTAATTAAAGATTTGCGTAATCAAACCTTTGAACATGTTATCAATTTTAAACTAAAACGTTTTGACAACACGCCTATTGGTCAACTGGTAACCAGAACAGTTTCTGACATTGAAACCATAGCTGAGATGTTTTCTGGTGGGATTTTGGTAATCATTGGTGATTTATTGAAAATTGTATCTGTTATTGCATGTATGCTATATATCAATTGGGATTTAGCATTAATTACACTAATCCCTATCCCTATTCTTTTTATGGCGACTTCTATCTTTAAAAAGGTGATTAAAAAAGCTTTTCAAGATGTAAGGGAGCAAGTATCTCGTTTAAACACTTTTGTACAGGAACATATAACCGGAATGTCTATTGTTCAGATATTTAATCGTGAAGAAGTAGAAATGGCAACTTTTTCTGAAATAAATAAAAAACACCGAGATGCACACATTCGAACAGTTTGGGCCTACTCTATCTTTTTTCCTGTAGTAGAAATTCTATCTGCGATGTCAATAGCATTATTGGTGTGGTATGGGTTTAAAGAGGTGGCGCTGAAGTATGCTTCTGCTGGAGAAATATTTTCTTTTACACTATTTGTGTATATGCTCTATAGACCCATTAGGCAATTGGCTGATCGATTTAATACTTTACAAATGGGGATGGTGAGTTCCGAACGTGTTTTTAAGGTGTTGGATACTGAATCTGTTATTGAAAACAGTGGAACAAAAAATACCGAAAACCTTAAGGGGGACATAGAGTTTAAAGAGGTTTCTTTTGCTTACAATGATGATGACTGGGTATTGAAAAACATTTCATTTAAGGTCAATAAAGGTGAAAGCTTAGCGCTGGTTGGGGCAACTGGTGCGGGAAAATCATCTATCATAAATTTACTGGGAAGGTATTATGAGATTAACAAAGGTGAAATTTTTATTGATAACGTAAATATTAATGAAATAGAACTTCAAGACCTCAGAAGGTTTATGTCTATCGTCTTACAAGATGTTTTCCTTTTTTCTGATAGTATATTAAATAACATTACACTTTATAACGAAGATATTAATGAGGCCGAAGTGATTGAGGCAGCTAAAAAAGTTGGTGCTCATGATTTTATTTCTAAACTACCTGGTGGCTATCACTATGACGTTAAAGAACGTGGTGCAATGCTTTCTGTTGGCCAGCGGCAATTGATTTCATTCATTAGAGCGTATGTGCACCAACCTGAAGTATTAATATTAGACGAAGCTACATCTTCTATAGATAGTGAATCTGAAGAGTTAATCAAGCATGCAACAAGTGTCCTAACTAAAGACAGAACCTCTATAATAGTTGCTCACCGCTTATCAACGATTAAAAATGCAACTAAGATTATAGTGGTAGATAAGGGTCAGATTGTAGAAGAAGGTAACCACAATGAATTGCTTATTAAAGATGGTTTTTATAAAAAATTATACGACTATCAATTTAAAAGCCAGAAGGATTAACACAATATTATTCAGCATTAAACGTAAATGATTAATTACCTTTACACTCCATGCGAAAAATAGCAAGCATATTATTTTTAATTACGGTTGTACTTTTTACTTTTTCTTGTAGAAAAGATAGCATTGAAACATCTTCATCAGTCACTTTAAATTTCTCGACTGACACTGTATTGTTTGATACTGTTTTTGCCACTTTTGGATCTACAACCCAACGATTAAAAATCTACAACCCAAGTAATAATACTGTTAATATTTCAAGCATTTCTGTTGGGCAAGGAGCTAATTCACAATTTCGAATCAATGTAGATGGCATCTCTGGAAATATTCATACAGATATCGAAATTGAAGGAAAGGATAGCTTATTCATTTTTGCTGAAGTAACCATAGATCCAAATAGTGCTACTACTGATTTTATTGTTGGAGATCAAATTAACTTTGTTACCAACGGAAATAATCAAAGTGTAGAATTGGTGGCTTGGGGAAGAAATGCTCATTACTATGTTGCCAATCAAACAGCTAATGGAATTCCTATTGTATACTTAGATAGAGGGACTTCTCCAGGTGCGTTAGACTCTACTTGGATAAATGATAAACCCTATGTGATTTATGGAGGCTACCTAACCTTAGATGGAGATGACAAGCTGACCATTGATCCAGGAGTTCAAGTACACCTTCATAATAATTCTGGTATTTGGGTATATGAAGATGGAAATATTCAGGTCAATGGGACTCAAACTGACCCTGTTACTTTTCAAGGAACACGTTTAGAATTTGCCTGGCAAGATATTCCAGGTCAATGGGACAGAATCTGGATTAACGAGAGTACAGGTGCTGATAATGTTTTTAATTATGCCATTATTAAGAATGCATTTATTGGCATACAAGCAGAAACTAATCCTTTTAATCCTTCACCGATAAATGTTCCCACTCTGAATACATTAAGGTTAAACAACTGTGAAATACACAATAGTTCTGCTGTTGGTATACTGGCAACCAATTATAAAATAACCGATACCAATTCTGTTATTACTAACTCTGGTCAGTACAATCTTTTACTTAGAGGTGACGGAGACTATCGATTTAATCACTCTACAATTGCAAATTATTGGGACGGAGGAACGAGAAATACGCCCTCCATATTTTTACAAAATGCATATGTAAATATAAATGGCGTAACTGTTGTTAGTAACATGACTGCAGCCAATTTTTACAATTGCATCATTCATGGGGATAAAGACATTGAATTTGATACGGATGAATTAACAGGTGGAACAATCAACTTTTTATTAGACTACTGTATTCTTAAAACAACCAATAGTACAGCTGGTGTTAATTATAGTAATCTAATCGTTAATCCTTCAGGGACAATATTTGTAGACCAAACGTTACACGATTATCACATTGTTCCAGGAAATTCTCCTGCTAACAATGCTGGGAATTTATTGTTGCCCGGAGCATTAGATAAAGATGGTGTTAGTAGAGGGAATCCTCCTGATTTAGGGGCTTACGAAAACTAATTAAATCGTACACTATGACCTCTCGTTGGATTAGCACCTAAATCCATCTTGTACCCTAACATCACTTCAAAACCACCATTTCCATTAGAAACAGCAGTCAATTCAGATAAGTTAAAGTCATAACTTACAGCAGCCGTAATTCCGTTCCAATTAAACTTTGCAACAACATACATTGCATCTCCCCATCTAAGGTATGGTCCAAAAGCAACATACATTTGGTTTCTGTAGTTCGTGAATTTTGTTTTTTCCTGTAAGAAAACTTTTACTTCTCCACCAAAATCAATGTATTGGTTTGCCCCTTGCTTTACGATAACAAAGTTTGGCATTAAACCATAACTCCCACCGCTAATCCCTATATCTGCACCACCATGTACCGTATACTTTTTAATTAATGGGCTGTCTTCATTAAAGCCAACATTTGGAGAGTTTACATGTGATAACGAAAAACCTGCAAAATATCTATTATCATCAGTAGGAGCATAATACCAATGTAGTCCAGTAGATAAATCTAATGCATTCACACTATTTCCACCTAATTGATCAACAGTACTAACGCCTTGATCGAACTCAGCTCCATTCCACTGGTCATTCCATGTTAAACTACCATAGTTCATACTTCTTTGTATCATGCCTCCTTGAAATCCAAGAGATAAGAAATGATTACTATGTCCCCCGCTAATATCTAAATGATAAGCTAACGATAATGCATAATTCAATGTTGACATTTTTGAATCCCCCGCATCATCCTTTAGGAAATTCACTCCTAATCCAAACATTCCACCTTTCATTCTTTTCAAAACGGGCATATCTACTGAAGCAGCCATGGTTGAATACGCTTTTGTAATAGAACCCCACTGACTTCTATAGTTCATTATTGCTCTTAGATCACCATCAAAGACACCCGCATTAGCTGGATTCAATGTTAATGGTGATGAATAAAATTGAGAAAAATGCACATCTTGTTGTCCATATAAACTTGAACCAACCATTGTAATTAATACGATTACTAACTTTAACTTTTTCATAATTCTTCCTCTTCTTAAAATTACCTTACTAAGGTTACATTACCTTTTAACTGTCCTGAAGTCCCATCTATAAATGTGACATTCACATAATAAACAAATACTCCTGGGTTCAACTCTTTACCGTTATGCGTTCCATCCCACCCTTGGTCTATGTCAGTTGATTCAAAAACCATTTGACCATACCTGTTGTAAATGGTAATATTCATTGTTTGAATAACTATTTTTCCTCTTACAAATAGGAAGTCATTACTACCATCTCCGTTAGGGGAGAAAGCACTTGGCACACCAATATTTAATGCAACATCTACTGTTATAATCACATCGTCAGTAACAACACAACCATACTGATCAGTATAAGTGACCGTATATACATTCGTTTCCAAAGGTTGATTAACCATCGTATTTTGAGCACTTGGATCAATTAAATTTGTTGCTGGTGTCCAATCAAAAGTACCTCCTGATATAATATTTCCAGCTGTATCTGTTACTATCGCATTTAAATAACCGTTAGTACCAATAGTAATTGAAGTATCGAGTCCAGCATTAACAATAGGCTCTTCATGCACAACAATGTTAGTATTGGCATTTGAAGTTCCATTTGCATTGGTAGCCACAACAGTAACATTAAAATTACCAGTAGTATCTGTCCAACATACCGTAATTGTATCTGTAGCATTCGTACTATTAAAAGAGCTTGGTGTTCCTCCAGGGAAAGTCCATGTTATTGTTGTTGGGGTCCCTCCTGCTCCTCCATCGTAAGTAAAATCAATA
>JAJCYO010000010.1 GCA_029262875.1 Flavobacteriales bacterium | reverse complement strand
AAGCAGAGAAATTGTATGAAAACATGAAACAAGAAGGTCGTCATTTTCAAGATTTGCATCATCAATTGAACTTAGCAAGGGAAGATTATAACAGAAAACTAATCTACTATGACGAATCAGTTCGGGATGTCAATAAAAAATTAACGTATACCAATACGATTGTTTTTCCTGAAGTGGCTGATAAAAAAGCTTATCCAATAAGGTGGCTCATTGTTGTTATGTCATTTTTAGGGAGTATACTGTTTACGTTTATTTTACTTTTGTTTAATAACCGATTAAAGCATCATTAGTTTAAATATGATGTTTCGTTTATTAAAATCATATTGGATATATCTTTTTAGCTTCCTATTTATTGTAGTTAACAGTGTCTTAATTGCCAACGAGTTTTATTATTTAGCAATCATTCCGTTTGTATTGGTTATAATTTTCATGGCTTTTTTTAATTTGGATAAATTGATGTGGTTTGTTGTGTTTTCTACACCACTTTCCTTAAATATTGAAGAATTTGCCGTAGGTGGGATAGGTATGTACTTGCCAACCGAGCCATTGATGTTTGGAATTATGATTCTATTTTTCTTAAAGTTGATTCATTCAACAACATTTGATAAAAGAATTATCTACCATCCTGTAACCCTGGCAATACTTATTAACTTAATCTGGATTTTTATTACATCAATTACTAGTGAAATGCCACTTGTATCGTTTAAGTTTTTATTGGCGAGGTTGTGGTTTGTTGTGTGTTTTTATTTTATCGGAATCCAATTGTTAAAAGTTAAGAATAATTATAAAATATTTTTCTGGGCTTACCTTATACCTCTTACATTTATAATAGTGTACTCGGTAATTAGGTTAGCTGGATATGGGTTCCAAGAAAAACCAGCCCACTGGGTAATGCAGCCATTTTTTAAAGATCATACGTCATATGGAGCTATTTTAGCGATGTATTTTCCATTTCTATGGTTATTTACCAATAAAAGGTACCCCACTTATTATAAGATATTCAGTTATATATTGATAGGTGTTTTTTCTGTAGGCTTAATTCTATCTTATACTAGAGCTGCATGGGTAAGTTTAATTGCAGCGTTAGTGTTGTTTTTAATTTATAAATACAGGATTAAATTTAAAGTACTTCTTTTTATTGCGGGTTCTGGTCTTATTATGCTTGCATTAAGTTGGAATAGTATTGTAATGGATCTTGAAAGAAACAATCAGGACTCTTCTGATAATCTATCTGAGCACGTTGAATCAATTTCTAATGTTTCTACAGATGCTTCTAATCTTGAGCGTTTAAATAGATGGAGTTCCGCCTGGAGAATGTTTCAAGAACGACCATTTTTTGGTTGGGGCCCAGGAACTTACGTTTTTCAATATGCACCATTTCAATTGTCTAACGAAACAACAATTATCAGTACCAATGCTGGAGAAAACGGGAATGCACATAGTGAGTATATTGGACCTTTGGCAGAATCAGGTGTAATAGGATCACTAAGTATTATTCTAATTATAATACTTGTTTATTATAGAGGTTCTATGCTTTACCATAGGCTTCCGAAAGGAGAACTCAAAAATGTAGTGTTAGCTACACTTTTAGGTCTGCTAACTTATGTTGTACATGGGTTAATGAATAACTATTTAGATACGGATAAGGCATCGGTTCCTTTTTGGGGCTTTATTGCATTAATTGTTGCAATTGACATCTATCACGATAAAGGTTTACTTGATTCTAAGGCACAATAAGGCAATATCATCTTTATACTCTATTTCTTTTTTATAATCATCTAATTTACCAATGATAGATGATACAATTTTTTTAGTGGAACTTTCTTTATTAAGGAGAAGAGATTTTTCTAAATTTTCCATTCCAAACTCCTCATTTTTTGAATTGATTTGCTCAACTACCCCATCAGTGTAGCACGTTAAAATTGCATCTTTCGGAATGGTGATGTTTTTTTCAGTTACAGATGGTAAGTTTTCGAATACACCTAAAACCGTACAGCCATCAAAAAGCGATTTAAATTGATGTCCTACTAACAGTAACGGAGGATTATGGCCAGCATTAATGAATTGAAGGTTGCGAGTTTGTAAATTATATTTACCAATAAATGCGGTAATAAATTTCTCTCTGTTTGCATTTGCCAAAATATTTTTATTAAGCTCAATAGCCAGTTCAGATAATGAAGAAGTTCTTTTTATTAAAGACCTTAAACTTGCCTGAAAATTTGACATTAATAATGCTGCAGGCACTCCTTTCCCTGAAACATCAGCAATACAAAAAGCAACTTCATCTCTATTCAATTCAATAAAATCATAATAATCTCCACCAACTAATTGATGTGGATTGTAGTTTGCAGAAACTTCAATCTCTTCATTGTTGGGAAGGTTTTTAGGGAAAAGCATTGTTTGCATTTCAGAAGCCAATTCCATTTCCTTTTTTATGGCAATTTGATCAAGATTTTCTTTATAAAGCCTTTTGTTTTCAACAGCAACAATAATAATATTGGTTAAGGTTTGAATAAACGTAAGGTGTTTAATAATTGGGCTAACCTCTATTTTTTCTCCATCAAAATCACCTAATAATAAATAGGCGAGGGGTTCAGATTTATGAAATACTGGGACAATTACATCAAAGGGCTTTAATTTTTTATTTGCATCATCCGAAAGAACTTTGATTTCTTTAATCTTTAATAAATCCTTTTCAACATCAATTGTTTTGCATTCTGTTCCCAAACACAATTCTTGTTTCCACTTTTTTTTATTAAAGCTAAAAAGTAGCAGTTTACCAATTTTTAATTCATCGAGTAAAACAACTTTATATAAATCTAATAATTCATCTTTTGATAAGTTGTTATTAATGCCCTTAGTAACTTCAAGTAGAGTGTCCAACTTGAGTTTTCCAAGTTGTAGTCTTTTTTTTATATTTTTTGATTGCGTGCTCATTCTCTAATCTTGCTCTAAGGTAGAAGGATTTTTTTTAAAGACTAATTTTATAATTGTTTTTTTAAATAAAAAAAGCCGTCCTATAAATAAGACGGCTTAGCTATAAATTAGGTTGTTTACACCTTAACCCTTTCAGAATAATCTCCTGAAGCAGTATTAATTTTAATGTGATCACCTTCATTAATAAATAGAGGAACCCTAACTTCTGCACCAGTTTCTACAGTTGCCGGTTTAAACGCGTTTGTAGCTGTATTTCCTTTTTCCCCAGGTTCAGTATAGGTTATTTCCAGCACGATAGAGGCAGGCAGTTCACATATTAAAGGCGATTCATTATCTGCATCAAAAACGATTTCAGCGTTGTTTCCTTCTTTAAGAAACTGAGGGGAATTAATTATTTTCTCGGCTATAAATGTTTGCTCATAAGTTTCATTATTCATAAAGTGATAGGCCTCACCTTCTTTATATAAAAACTGGTAAGTTCTTCTTTCCACTCTAACGTTATCTAATTTATGACCAGAAGTAAATGTATTGTCAATTACTTTTCCGGTTTCTACATTTTTTAATGTAGTTCTAATAAAAGCTGGTCCTTTTCCAGGTTTTACGTGTTGAAAATCAATAATAGTATAAATACCATTATTGTATCTTATACATAATCCTTTTTTTATATCTGATGTACCTACCATTTTATTTGTTTTAAATAGGACCCTTTATGATCCCTTTATCTGATAATGCAATGAATTCCAAGACTTGCTTTTTTTCGATACTATCTGGCATTTCTTCAATGGCTTTTACACCTGCACCAACAGTATTATTCATAACATATAAGTTGCGATAAATGTCCTCTATGTTTTTAATTTTTTCATCTGAAAAACCTCTTCTTCTTAAACCAACAGCATTAATTCCTGCATAAGCAATGGGTTCTCTTGCAGCTCTAACAAAAGGAGGAACATTTTTTCTTACTAAAGTTGCACCTGCAATGAAAGAGTGAGCACCAATTCTAATAAATTGTTGCGTGCCAACTTTTCCTTCAATGATCACAAAATCTTCAATGACGTTATGTCCTGAAATTCCAACATAATTAGCTAAAATACAGTTGTTGCCGATAAAACTGTCATGACCAATGTGAACATATCCCATTATTAAACAATTATTCCCAACTTTTGTTTTCATTCTATCTGATGTACCTCTATGGATGGTAGCACATTCTCTAATAATTGTATTGTCTCCAATTTCAGTAGTAGTATATTCGTTGTCAAATTTCAAATCTTGCGGAACGGCTGATATAACAGCTCCTGGAAATATTTTACAGTTTTCTCCAATTTTAGCTCCATCAAATATGGTAACATTTGGACCTATCCAAGTTCCATTTCCGATAACTACATCTTTATAGATAGTAGTAAAAGGTTCAATGATAACGTTCTCTCCAATTTTGGCTTCAGGATGAATGTTTGTCTGTGGGAATCTTTCCATTGTTTTCTATTGAATTTCCGCTAAGATAAATTTTATTAGACAGCTTCAGAAACTTTTTCGGTATCTTTTTCTTTTACGATTTGAGCCATTAACTCTGCCTCTACGCATACATTACCATTAACGTAACCTTTACCGCCCATGTGAACTATCCCTCTTCTTATTGGAGATAGAAGCTCTAAATAAAACACAATAGTGTCTCCTGGAATAACTTTTCGTTTGAATTTAACATTATCAATTTTCATGAAATAGGTCATGTAATTTTCAGGGTCGGGTAAGTTTTTTAAGACTAAAATACCACCAGCTTGAGCCATAGCTTCTACTTGAAGAACTCCTGGCATTACAGGGTTTCCTGGGAAATGACCAGTAAATTGAGGTTCGTTTAAAGTCACATTCTTTATACCAATAATATAATTATCAGATACTTCCATTATTTTGTCTACCAACAAGAAAGGATAACGATGGGGAAGTAATTTTTCAATGTCATTGATATCATATACAGGATCCTTCGTTAAATCCACTTTAGGTCCCTGTTTTTGAGATTTTTTAATTTCTTTCTTGATAATTTTAGCGAAATCTACATTTCCTTTATGTCCTGGCCTTGCAGCCAGTATATGTCCTTTTATTGGTTTACCTACCAATGCTAAATCACCAATAATGTCTAATAATTTGTGTCTTGCAGGTTCGTTTTGAAAATGAAGCGTTAAATTATTTAAAACTCCCGCCTCTTCAATTTTCATATGTGGTTTCCCAAGTAAATCAGCAATTTCATCTACTTTTTCTTGAGGTAAAGGCTTGTCTACCAATACGATGGCGTTATCTAAATCACCACCCTTTATCAAGCCATTTTTGGCTAAAACTTCTAATTCTCTTAGAAATACAAATGTTCTACATTTTGAAATTTCAGATTCAAATTCACCAGCATGATACATATGGGCATGTTGTGTGCCCAATATTGGTGAGTTATAGTCTACCATAACAGTCAAGCGAAATTCATCCTGAGGGACAATCAACATTTCTGTATGCCTTTCTGGATCTTCATATGTCAAATTTTCTGTAACTATAAAGTAGTCTTTATCAGTATCTTGCTCAACTATTCCAACTTGGTTAATCGCTTCTACAAAAGGGTAGGCGCTTCCATCCATTATTGGAATTTCCGGGCCATCAATCTGAATCAAAGCATTGTCAATTTCTAATCCAGATAATGCAGCCAATATATGTTCAGTGGTATGAACTCTAACTCCATTTTTTTCAAGTGTTGTACTTCTCGAAGTATCTACAACTAAATCAGGATCTGCATTAATTATTGGCTCTCCTTCTACATCAACTCGTTGAAATTTAAAACCATGGTTATCAATAGCAGGATTTACGGTTAACGTAGTTTTTTGTCCAGTATGTAACCCAATGCCAATTACTGAAAAAGGTGCTTTAATGGTCTTTTGTTTAGACATATTTTTATTTTTTTTCTAATTCATTTAATCGGTTAATTATGCTTGGTAGATTTTTAAAACAAGCATAAGAACGCATGTAATCTTTATAACTAAATGCAGGAGAACCCTGTAAAACCTGATTGTCTTTAATATTTTTAGATACTCCAGATTGACCGGCTATTTTTACATTATTTCCTACTGTGATATGACCAGTAATCCCTACTTGTCCTCCAGTCATACAATTTTTACCAACTTTAGCCGATCCAGAAATACCTGTCTGGCCTGCCAAAACAGTATTTTCTCCAACGACAACATTATGGGCAATGTGAACTAAGTTGTCCGTTTTTACTCCTTTTTTTATGATAGTAGAACCCATTGTTGCTCTATCAATACAGTTATTCGGACCTATTTCTACATCATCCTCAATAATTACGTTTCCGATTTGAGGAATTTTGTCATATGAATTTTCATTATTTGGTGCAAACCCAAATCCATCAGACCCAATAACAGCTCCAGCATGAAGAATACAATCTTTACCAACCTCGCAGTCATGATATATTTTAACACCAGAAAAGATAATGGTATTGTCTCCAATTTTTGCATTATCTCCAATGTAAGTATGAGGGTAAATTTTGACGTTATTTCCAATTACAGCATGGTCGCTTATGTAAGCAAATGCACCAACATAGATGTCGTTTCCAATGGTTGCATTTTCGGAGATGAAAGTTTGACTTTCTATTCCAACTCTAATATTTTTAGATTTGTTATAAGTCTCCAATAGCTTAGTGAAAGATTGATAGGCATCATCTACTCGAATCAAAGTACAAGTATCTTTAATCGCTTTTTCTAAATTAAAATCCTTATTAACAATTACGATAGAAGCATCAGTAGTATAGAGGTGTTCTTCATAAGCTAAATTGGCTAAAAATGATAAGGATTCAGATTCCCCTTCCTCAATTTTGGAAAGCTTGTTAACCTTTGTCTCTGGGTTACCTTCCACTTCTCCATTTAGCAAGCCCGCTATTTGTTCTGCTGTAAATTCCATCGAAATCAAAAATAATGCTTTGTTGAGAAATTAACTAATTTTTAAGTTGAAGTTTTAAACGGTTTAATGTTGAGGAAAACATAAAAACCACTTCTTAACTGGAGTTGATAAAGCGCTTATATTAAAAGTATCTGCAGCCTCTTTAATGTCGAGTATTTCTCCATTCTTCAGCAAGATATTTATCTTATCCATTTTAGGATTATAGGCATTGTTGATGATGCTGTCTTGAAAAACAAAATAAGAAACTTCATTGTCTGTCATCTTAAGTTTTGATTTTATGACTGATGAAATTTCATCCATTTCGGTATTACTAAATTTCTTTTTTTGAAGTTTTATTTTATATAAATCCCTGTTTATCATCATCTTACATAGTTTTGATAAGGTTTTGTCAGAATGAGTGGACCACACTTTAACAGAGGCCATAATATCAATATCATCAAGTTCAGCGAACACCCTTAGGAGTTTTGGATTATTCTTAAATGATTGCAAGTCATGCTTATGGTAAAGAAATTCTTTTAGAGCAGGAGTAGAGAATAAATCAGTTCCATTGAGGGCCAGTTCTTTGGCTCTTTTTAGAATGTTAACAGATAAATTTTCAGCAGAGAGTACTGTTTTGTGTAAATAAACCTGCCAATACATTAGCCTTCTTGCGATAATGAATTTTTCAATAGAATATATTCCTTTCTCATCAATGGCTAATTCATCGTTTTTTACGTTCAACATTGTAATAATTCTATCAGTATTGACAACTCCTTCAGATACTCCAGAATAAAAACTATCACGTTTTAAGTAGTCTATTCTATCCATATCCAGTTGACTAGAAACCAATTGATGTAAGAATTTTTTGTTGTATTTATTTCTAAATATTTTCAATGCTAAATCTAACCTTCCTTTAAATTTTTTATTGAGTTCATCCATAAAGAGGGTAGAGATTTCCTCATGAGAAATACCACTAACAATACTATGCTCTAACGCATGAGAAAATGGGCCATGTCCAATATCATGTAGAAGGATAGCAATAGAAACCCCTTCAGCTTCTTTTTCAGTTATGGTATGTCCTTTAGATCGGATAACTTCTATTGCCTTTCCCATCAAGTGCATCGTACCCAAAGCGTGATGAAACCTTGTATGTAATGCCCCTGGGTAAACTAAATGAGTTAATCCCAATTGCTTAATTCTTCTTAATCTTTGAAAATAAGGATGCTCTACCAAATCGAAAATAATATCATGGTTAATGGTAATAAAACCATATATTGGGTCGTTAAATATTTTCTTTTTATTTAGTTTACTCATTTTGTTAAATTGATTTTCACAATATTAAAAGACAGTCAAAATTATAAAAACATTACCATCAAAAACAGTTTGGTATAAACTAAATGGAAAATAGTAAAGTATCTCAATAATTATCAGCCCAAATTTGGGTAAAGTATTATTTTTGGAATGCTGAATAACTTAGAATCATAAAACAATATATGGAAGCAATAACAATACTTTGGGCGGATGATGAAATAGATTTGTTGAAGCCACACATTTTATTTTTAGAAGAAAAAGGGTACCATGTCTTATCTACTCAGAGTGGTGACGATGCCTTAGATATATTAGAGGAAGAGCGCGTTGATATTGTTTTTCTGGATGAAAACATGCCTGGGTTATCTGGTTTGGAAACGTTAGAAATAATGAAAGAAAGACATCCGAGTATTCCAGTTATTATGATTACGAAAAGTGAAGAAGAATACATCATGGAAGAGGCAATAGGATCTAAAATTTCTGATTACTTAATAAAGCCTGTAAACCCAAAACAAATATTACTTTCTGTAAAGAAGAATTTAGATACATCAAGATTAGTAAGCGAAAAAGCAACTTCTAAATACCAACAAGAGTTTAGAGAGATAGGAATGATGTTGAATGATAATTTAGGTAATGATGACTGGATCGATCTTTATAAAAAATTGATATACTGGGAGTTAGAGCTCGAAAAATCAAAAGAAAGTGGAATGGATGAAATTTTTCAAATGCAAAAAACTGAAGCAAATGCTCAATTTGGAAAATTTGTTGAACGGAACTATATAGATTGGTTAAATCATCCAGAAGATGGCCCAACGATGTCACACAACTTATTTAACAAACATGTAATTCCAGAGCTCA
>JAJCYO010000009.1 GCA_029262875.1 Flavobacteriales bacterium | reverse complement strand
ATAACGCACAATGGTATTATGGGCAATATTGTCAACTTGATTTTTTGTCAGGTTCCCCAGTAGCCACTAATATAGCAAGGTTGAACCAAACTATATTTGCGTTAGAAGGAGCATTTTCTTACGCGGATGACAATGGCAATTTAGTATTTTATACCAATGGAGTTAACCTTTGGGATAGTACACATACCCAAATTAATACGTCACAAATTTTCCCAACATCAGTAGCCTTTCCTAATTCTGTAACAGGATTACCTGAACCGACAACAAGTGTACCTGGAGTTATAGGAGTTCCATACCCTGATCACCCCAACGAATATTTTTTATTTAGTGCTCCTGGAGCAGAAGATTCGACTGCATTAGGGTTGAGCGAAGTGCGTTGGGTACATGTAAATTTAACTACAGGAATAATTACTCCAGCTCAAAATTTAACTCCATCTGGGGTTGGAATGGCTGAATGTTTGACTGTCATTCCACATGGTAACGGACAAGATTATTGGATCATAACTACTACTTTTTCTTCTACTACCCAATTTTATACTTATTTATTGAGTGCTTTAGGGTTGCAGCTAACGCCTAATGTTAGTCCTTCATTTATTTATCTGGCAGGACAAGGCAGTCAAATAAAAGGAGCTCCAGATAATGGTTCAATTGTTTTAGCTGGTGGATCAGGCGGAAACCCTTCAAATAGGGACGTTGCTACTTATTCATTCAATAACTTAACAGGGGCCATTTCGAATGAACAAATTTTTGATGCTCCAGGTCTTTCGGCTTTCTATAGTTCCTCTTTTAGTCCAAACAGTCAACAAATTTATGCCTCATCAGCAAGTACTTTCCCATCTCAACTTATTCAATTTGATGTAGCAACAGGTGTTAGCACAGTAATTTCGGCAGTTGGTGCTGCCCCTGGACTTTTGCAATTAGGTCCTGATGACAATCTATATGTTGGTGCTGGTACTTTTCCATTTGTCGATATTACCGGAAGGGTAGTTAATCCAAATACGCCCAATAACATTGGGGCTTATAATCCAAATGCGATAAACTTCTCTTTAGTTACTCCTGCAGGAATAAACCCGATGGCATCCATTCCAAATTTAATGGATGGAATCCAACCGGTGTTCACACCTGCCGATTTTACTTTTGTGCTGACTTCTTGCCTCGATGTTGATTTCGTTTTAGACTCATCTTGGTCTACATATGATGTAACTTGGGATTTTGGAGATGGCACTCCACTTGGAACTGGCACCCCTATTAGTCATACCTACGGGTTGCCAAACACTTATACGGTCACCTGTGTACTTACATTGCCGGGGTTACCAGATACTATTCAAATCCAACATCCTGTTACCGTATTTGGTAGCACAGCAGTAACCATAACTGGCCCAGATACAGCTTGTATAGGTGACCCAAATCCAAGTATCTATAATGTTCCTCTCTACAGTGGGTCTTCCTATACTTGGTCTGTAGGTGCAAATGGCAACATTGTTAGTCCAAATGGCGGCTCTCAAATAAGTATTGATTGGGTTTCTGGCACACTTGAAAGCTTAAGCATTACAACAACTTCTGGGGGATGTATAGTCACTGATAGTTTAATGGTAAATTTAATTACTTGTGGGTTTGTTGGTATTGATCAATTAGAGAATGATTTAGGCATCCTCATTTATCCTAACCCAAATTCTGGGGTATTTACCATTGAAAAACCTACTGACTTAAATGAAGAAGTGCAAATCAAATTATTAGACACAGGCTCTAAGCTAATTTTTGAGAAGATAATTCCTAAGGAAAGTCAAAAAGTGCAAATCAATATTACTGATTATAGTAGTGGCATTTATTACCTGCAAATGAAAGTGAAAGATAAAGTATTTATAAAACAATTAATGAAGGATTAATCGGAAACGTTTGTGATAAAAGAGAATTAAAAGGTAATTCTCGAAAGCTACATGAAAAATATCATTAGTTATTTCATCAATTGGAATATTTAACTCTGGCGATAGATTAAAACAAAAAAACCGAAACTCACGTTTCGGCTTTTTTTAATGGTTATCGTTTTATACCTATTTACTTCTTACTGGTATAGGTTTTAACACATATTGAGGTCCAAATTTTTCCATTACCCAATTCATTAACTCTTCTATCTCTTCCTCTAATAGGTTTTGATATGCTTTAGAAAGTTCTTTCTTAAACAATGTGATATCAAAAGTCATTTTACTCAATACGTTTTTACTATACGCTAACATCTTTCTTGATTTTTCTTGTGCCTTTTTCATAATCCCTTTTTTCTTAACGAGTTTAAACTTACAAAATAGATTTGATTCCTGCAATTCTATTTTGATCTTATTTCATTTTTTGTCTCTATTTTAACAAAACAATAAATACTATAACTTATTCTACACCTAAATTATTATTAGCTACTTTTACTTTTAACATTTTTAACATATTTTATAGATTTATTATTCCATGAAAAAGATAGTTTTAGCCCTACTCCTATTGCCAAGCATTTTACTTCAAGCAGCCAATATTGGCTATGAAGTTTCTATGCCTGAACCACATACACATTACTACAATGTAAAAATGAGTGTTACCGATTATGAAAAAGATTACGTTGACATACAAATGCCAGTTTGGTCACCAGGTTCTTACTTAGTGAGAGAATTTGCAAAAAGCGTTGAAGGAGTTACCGCAACTTTTAATAAAAAGATGCTTAAAACAGAAAAGATCAACAAAAACACCTGGAGAATCTATACGGAGAAAGCAAACAATGTAGTGATTAACTACAAAGTATATGCTTTTGAACTAAGTGTTCGTACCAGTTTTGTAGATGCTTCTCACGGTTACTTTAATGGCACCAGTATGTTCATGTTTATTGATGAGTTAAGAAACACTCCTCATAACCTTACGGTTATCCCATTTAAAGATTGGAAAAAAGTAAGTACTTCGTTGCCTAAGGTAGAAACAGATAAATCTAAAGGGTTCCAATTTCAAGCACCAGACTATGATATTTTGGTTGATTCACCTGTAGAAATAGGAAATCATGAAACATTTGATTTCACCTCTGCTGGTGTACTTCACCATGTTGCCATGTATGGAAAGGGTAATTACGACATTGAAACATTAAAAGTAGATATGGCTAAAATTACACAAGCCTGTACCGATGTTTTTGGTGTTAACCCAAACAAGGAATACACTTTTATCATCCACAATTTAACCAGGGGAAGTGGCGGATTAGAACATCTAAGTTCTACTACTCTTCAAGTAAATCGATGGACCTATTCTGCAGGTGCTTACAAAGGTTTTTTAAGTTTAGTTGCTCACGAATATTTTCATTTATGGAACGTAAAAAGAATTAGACCAAAGGCTTTAGGTCCATTTGATTACAACAATGAAAACTATACGAGTCTTTTATGGGTAATGGAAGGTTTTACCAGTTATTACGATGAGTTATTATTGTATAGAGCTGGTGTTTATACCGAAGAAGAAATCATGAGAAAATTTACGGGTTCTATCAGTAACATTGAAAACCAACCAGGAAACAAAGTACAACCTGTAGCTCACTCCAGTTTTGATGCATGGATTAAAGCTTACCGTCCAACGGAGAACAGTTATAATACAACCATCTCCTATTATTCAAAAGGAAGTGTTGTAGCCAACATGTTAGATCTGATGATCATTAACAATACAAAAGGAAAGAAGAACTTGGATAATGTGATGCAGCACTTGTACAACGAGTATTACAAAAAACAAGGTAGAGGATTTACTCCTGATGAGATGAAAGCCACTTTAGAAACTGTTTCTGGATTAAAAATGGATGATTTCTTTGAGAAGTACATCAACGGAACGCAAACCTTTGACTACAAAACACTATTCGGCTATGCCGGTTTAACCGTAGAAATTGTAGAAAGTGATGATGTAAGTTTAGGAGTATCAACTTCAGGAAATAAAATAACGAAAGTGTACAGAGGCGGTTCTGCTTATGAGGGTGGGTTAAATGTGAACGATGAAATATTGGCCATCGATGGATTTAGAGTCCATGGTGATGTTGGTGATTACATTGAAGGTAGACCGGTAGGAGATAAAGTATCCGTATTGTTAAGCCGTGACAACCTGATTCAAACCATAACATTACCACTTCTTAAAAAAGGAAGTAAACGATACCTTATCTTCAAAGAAGCGGATAAGAAAAATAATGTTCACCAAAAATGGTTGTCGCAAAAATGATTATTTCATTAATTGTAGCTATAGCTGAAAACAATGTAATTGGAAAGGACAATGACCTCATTTGGCATCTACCAAATGACATGAAGTTCTTTAAAGAAAAGACGTTAAATCATCACATTATCACTGGCCGTAGAAATTATGTATCCATACCAGAAAAGTATAGACCCCTTGCCAATAGAACAAACATCGTTTTAACGAGACAAACAGATTTCAAAGAAGATGGTTGTGTGATTTCTCATTCTTTGGAAGATGCGATTGCCTATGCTAAGGAAAATAATGAAACTGAACTTTTTATTATTGGTGGTGGACAAATCTATAAAGAAGCCTTGGAAAAAGAATTGATTGACCGGATGTACATCACCCATGTCAATCAGCAATTTGATGGTGATACTTTTTTCCCTGAGATAAATACTGAAAAATGGAATAAGGTTTCAGAAACCAATAATTCAGCAGATAAAAAACACCTCTATTCCTATTCGTTTGTTGTTTATGAAAAAATGAGTTAACTTTAGGCGTATGAAACGATTAAACACACTATTGATCATCGCGATTACACTAACTTTATTCGGTTGTAGTAAGAATTCAGATAGAAATGAGGATACGACAACTAATTCCTCTGTAGACTATGCATTTGGACAAGCAGTTGTCTATGATGCTTTTAAATTAGTACACCAAGCAGCTAACAGTTCTAAGGGTATTAGTTTAGTGAATTTAGCAGATACTTCATCCCTTTTTGGTTGTGACACCTTAATTGTCGATACCGTTTCTAACCCTATGACCATTACTATACAATTTAATGGAAACTGCACTGGAAATGATGTTGATAGAACTGGTTCAATTACTGCTACCTTTACCAATAAGTATGATGTTTTAGGATCTGCAGTTGGCATTAGTTTCAACAATTATACTTACAATAGGTATCAAATTGGTACTGGGACAATAACTTATTCTTATACCGGATTAAATGGCACTTCTCCTACCTATTCTTATGCTGTAAACAATTTAGACATTGTAAATGTGAGTAAAACGATACGGTGGTCAGGAAACCAAAACGTAACTATTGGTAGCGGAGAAACTACAGCTATTGTTACAGATGATAGTTACATCATTTCTGGTTCTGCATCTGGTTCTACTTATGCTGGAAATGAATTTTCTGCGTTAATAGATACTGATTTAACCCTTTTAGGAAATTGTCTATGGGTAGGCTCTGGAGTTGTAACGGTTACCCCGGAAAATAAAAATCCAAGAACATTAAATTTTGGTTCAGGTTGTGATGGAAATGCAATGGTTAGAATTTATAGTATTGAACAAGAAATAGTTATTCCTTAAAATTATATGCTTACAGTAAATCCAAGCGAAATTGAAGTACCAGTACTTCATCGTTATTTATTAGGTGCTGTTGGACCAAGGCCAATCGCTTTTGCCAGTACAATTGATGCTAATGGAGTTCCTAACCTGAGCCCTTTTAGCTTCTTTAACGTTTTTAGCGCCAATCCACCTATTATGATTTTTTCTCCTGCTAGAAGCGGAAGAACGGGTGCTACAAAAAATACGTTAGACAATGTAAAAGAAGTAGGAGAAGTAGTCATTAATGTGGTGAATCATGACATTGTTCAGCAAATGTCACTTTCAAGTTCTCCTTATAACTCCTCTATTGATGAATTTGTTAAAGCAGGATTAACTCCAGTTGCTTCAGAAAACATTAAACCGTTCAGAGTTAAAGAATCACCTGTTCAGTTCGAATGTAAAGTAAATGAGATTGTAGAACTGGGTCAAAATGGTGGTGCTGGTAATTTAGTCATTTGTGAAGTCGTTAAAATTCACATTGATGAAGCTGTATTAGACGAAAATGGAATGATTGATCAGCATAAGATTGATTTAGTGAGCCGTATGGGTGGAAACTGGTATTGCAGAGCTGATCAAAACTCCATGTTTGAAATTCAAAAACCAATAACAACCATTGGTATTGGTGTAGATCAAATACCTGAGAATATCAGCAACAACTCTATTCTATCCGGCAACGATTTGGGCCTTTTAGGGAGCATTGAGGCCATTCCTTCTGAACAAGAGGTTAATGCTTATGCTTCACCTAAGGGAGAAAAATTTCAAGTGGCAAAAGGACTACTGGAAAAGGGAGAAGTTATGAATGCATGGAAAACCTTACTGAAGTAAGTAATGGGTTTCACGGATAAATACACTAAAGCATTTAAATACCTTTTACCCGCCCCATTTACCATTGCCATTTCATTAACCATTCTTACTTTTTTTATTGCCTTTTTCATTACTCGTCCAGAAACAGAAACATTTTCTACTTATTCTATTCAATTGCTTAAGTATTGGGAGGAAGGCATCTGGAATTCAGGGTTATTGGTTTTTGCACTGCAGATGATGCTAATGCTGGTTTTAGGCCACGTTTTAGCACTTACAAAACCCGTAAACAAAATTATTAATCTTGCCGTCAGATCATGTAATAGCACAGCTAAGGCTGCTGCTTTGGTAACTTTATTAACCGTAATGGTAGCTTTGTTCAATTGGGGGTTAGGATTAATTTTCGGGGCCATTTTCGCCAGAAAAGTTGCAGAGCATGCCACTCAATTAAAACTCAAAATAAACTATCCTATTATTGGTGCCGCAGGATATTCTGGATTAATGGTTTGGCATGGAGGCTTGTCTGGTTCTTCATTGGCCAAAGTAGCGGAACCTGGACATCTTAAAACAATGATGACAGGGATTTTAACTGAAAGCGAAATTGCTTTACTTCCAGAAAAAATTTCTTATTGGGACACCGTAGGTTCCAATATGAATTTAGTTGTTACAGCATTACTCCTTATCATTTTGCCGCTCGCCATGTATTGGATGGGAAAAAGAGCAACTTCGGCTCTAATAAATGTCTCTAATGATGAAGAGAAAGAAGAAGTAACTCAACTTGAAGGAGCTGAGAAATTAGATCACTCCATGCTGTTTTCATTATTTTTTGGAGGTGTTGTATTGTTCTACATTGGTTATAAAATAGTGGTTGATTATAATTACAGCGTATTAGATTTCTTCACGCCTAACAACATTAATTTATTATTACTATCATTGGCCATTATTCTTCACAAAAGCTTCTACAACTTCTTAAAAGCGATAGACAAAGCCATTTCGGGTGCATCTGGAATATTAATTCAATTCCCGCTTTACTTTGGAATTATGGGAATTATGAAGAGCTCCGGATTAGTGACTGATATTTCCGCTTTTTTTGTAGAAATTTCCAATGAAACAACCTATCCTATTTTCACTTTCCTGAGTGCCGGGTTGGTCAATATTTTTGTACCAAGTGGTGGCGGACAATGGGCTGTTCAGGGGCCAATAATCGTTCAAGCTTCAAACGACCTGAGTATTTCTTTACCTAAAAGCATCATGGCGTTAGCTTATGGAGATCAATTAACGAATATGCTACAACCTTTCTGGGCTTTACCCCTTTTAGGAATTACTGGTCTAAAAGCAAAAGAAATTTTGCCTTATACACTTTTCTTAATGTTAATTGGAACTGCTATTTATATAACAGGACTACTGATTTTTTAGACCGTTGGCATATCATCTACGGCTTTAGAATCTAATGAATCCCTCAAGCCATTTCCAACCAATACAAAAGCCAACACCATCAATATAATGGCAATACCTGGTAACACAGCTAAGTAAGCCTTTCCAGTAATTAAGTATCCTTTGTGTTCTGCAATTATTTTCCCCCAAGTTGCTTGTGGTGGTTGAGCACCAAACCCTAAGAAACTAAGCCCTGCCTCAATTAAAATTGCTGCTGCAAAGTTTATTGCTGAAATTACAATTACGGGACCTAATACATTTGGTATAATGTGTTTAAATATGATTCTCGCATTTGTGAAGCCTAAAGCTCTTCCAGCTTCTACAAATTCCTTTTCTCTTAAACTTAACATCTGCCCCCTAACTACTCTTGCTACTTCCACCCACATTGTTAATCCCACTGCAATAAATACTTGCCATGTCCCTTTTCCTAAGGCCATGGTTATAGCAATAACCAAAAGTAATGTTGGAATAGACCAAACAACATTAATAAACCACATGATAATATCATCCAACCAACCTCTGTAATACCCTGCTAATGCTCCCAATGATATTCCTATTACAATAGATATAAAAACGGATATAAATCCAACAAAAAGAGAAATCCATGTACCAGCCATTAATCGACTTAGCATATCCCTACCATATTTATCGGTACCCAAATAGTATTTCTTCGTAATCAGGTTTTTCTCTTTAATAGTCGCTATGAGTTCTTCTATAGCTATATGCTTTTTTCCTTCATCTAAAGAATAAAAATCTAAGTACCCATCAGATTCTATCACATCATTATGATCTAATGGATAAACAATATCTGCTAAGTTATACCTAACTATTTGTCCATTATTAACCTTATCTCCAGTGTATTTTTCTACAACAAGATTGTATCCTTCAAAACTATAATCATAAATAGGAATAGTCGTATAGTCATGTTCAACTCCTTTATTTATCCGCTCAAAAAAATTAACCTCTTTATGTTCTTGGTTCTTTTTTATTTGAAGTAGATCTACCTTAAATCCCGGTTGTTGTGTAGTGATTTCTAAAATTTGATCGTTCGCTTTGGGGGTTCCATCTGGTCTAATTGTTGGTCCCAATACAGCAATGATGATGGCAAAAAAGATGATAAAAAGACCAAACATAGAAAGTTTGTTCTTTTTCAATCGATGCCACGCAATTTGCGATAATGATTTAGATTGTATGTCCTTTTTCCCTTTACCCATTAAAATTTTCTTCCTTTCCATTCAAACTTCATAGTTATCGATACAATCCATATCACAACGATATAAATTGGATAAACCAATTGAACAGGAATAAAATAAAACAACGTTCTTCTTCTCTCAAAGAAAGAAGCTACCAAAAATAGTAATATAAAATCAATAAGCCATTTACAAATTAGTAAGATTATAAGGATTTGACTATATTTTTCGACCAATGGTATGCCCAAATAGATAAAAATCATCGAAATATTTTGAAATAGCACGATTGAACTAAAGAAAATGAGCAATGGATCAGAATAATATTTCGCTTTTGATGACCATCTTAAGCGCTGATTTAAAAATCCAGAAAATGTAGACTCTAATTCGGTCTCAACAATAAAATCATTCGTCAACTGCCCTTTAATTTTTTTATGGTTTGATTTAAATTTTTCCAATAGAAAAACATCATCACCAGATGGCGTATCAAATACATCAAAACCACCAACATCTTGAAATGACTTTTTTAAATACGATAGGTTAGCTGCATTATTTAATATTGGCTTATTAAAATGAAGAGCTCCAAACTCAAGCCCTTGAATTGCCATCATATCAAGTGTTTGAAAATTAGCAAAAACACCATTGTTTTGCTTAAAGATTACGGGTCCAAGCAACATATCTACCTCATGATCAAATTGCATGGATATGTTCTTCAACCAATTTTCGTGAAGAACACAATCAGCATCAGTTGTTGCTATTATACTATAATTGGATTTTTCAATACCCCATTTTAAGGCTTCTTTTTTGCTTGTTTTATCGGTTAAAGAAAGTAGGTTAATGTTTAAATTATTAGTTGAAATAAAGCCAGTTATTAGCTCCTGCGTTTTGTCTGTCGAGTGATCATTTACAATGATTACTTCAACGTTTTCTGTGTTATAGTCTTGCTTTTTAAATGACTCCAAACATAAAAGAATATTCTTCTCTTCATTTCTTACTGGAATGATAACAGATATTTTATTGATGCTATTGCTATCCTTTTTTGGTTGGGGAACACGCTTTCGACTTGAATTAAAACCAATGGCTATCCATACTATGGAACAAACATATACTACAGTAACTAAAATTAATATGCCAATAATGTAAATCACTTTTCTTTCAACAGTTTAACGTCTTTTAAATTCATTAGCCCCATTAAAGCTGGTAAAGCAACATTGATGATCCACAATAATACAGATGCCAATATAATTTGGATGTCCATATCTGAAATGGCACCAAATACAAACAATGCTACAGAACCTCTTACTCCTATTTCGGAAATTAATAGTGTTGGTATAAAAGAGGCAAACATAAAACATATTGGAATTAATAAAACATCATTCGGGGAATCCAATTGAATTCCAAATGCCTTGAGCACCAGCCAAAACTGAATAGCGAACACTATATACCTCAAAAAGCTTAAAACAAGCACATTAGTAAGTTCTATAAACGAAAATTCCGATAACGCCTTAAAGATTTCTTTTTCCCTAAAATATTTTATGCGGCCAAATACCACTTCTAACTTCCCTATTTTAAAATATATCAGTAACATCAACATAGAAGAAAGAAGAAAGACTACATCAATAATAATACTGTCAATACCAAGGTTAAAACCATGATTTGTAACAACAAATCCAATTCCACCTAACAATAACGTTATAACTAATTGGCTAAAACTTGCGACCATCGTTTTTAGGGTTAAGGCTTTAAAAGAATCTGTATTCAGTAACAATGCCCTTGCTGGTATCTCTCCTATCCTATTAGGCGTAATTAATCCTAAAGTTATTCCAGTAATTGTCAACTTAAAAGCTTTTGAAATAGTTACTGGTTCTATTTTCCTTATCGCATAGCGCCATTTTATTGCTTCTATACCCCAATTAACAAACAACATTAAAACAGCAATAATAATAAACCCATAGGTTATACTCCCTGTATTCAATTGTTTAGTATTAGCAAAAAAGTCATCCTTCAGCTTTAAATAAATAAACCAAACCGCAATCACTCCAATGATAATTCTGAGTAGTAAATTGATATATTTGTATAACTTGTTGTTTTTCAAAAGTTAGTTGTTTGTGACTTACAATTAATACGATTAAGATTTATTATTGGTGACTAAAGATAAAATAATATTAGGAATTGACCCTGGGACAAATGTAATGGGTTATGGTATTATACATATCAAGAACAACAAAATAGAGCTAATAGCAATGGGTTCAATAGAATTAAATAAACTATCCACTCATTTTTTGAAACTCCAAAAAATATTTGAGCGAACAGCATACCTTATTAGTGAATATAAACCTGATGAATTCGCAATTGAAGCTCCATTTATGGGTAAAAACCCTCAATCCATGTTAAAGCTTGGTAGGGCTCAAGGAATCTCTATGGCAGCAGCTTTATCAAAAGGTATTCCGGTGAGTGAATATGCGCCAAAAAAGATAAAACAATCCATTACAGGTAAAGGAACAGCTTCTAAAGAGCAAGTTGCTGGAATGTTAAAAAACATCCTAAAATTAAAAACCTTACCAAAACACTTAGATGCCACAGATGGTTTAGCCGTTGCAGTTTGTCATCATTTTCAAATGGGGAGACCCACTACGGAAAAATCTTACTCTGGGTGGAAATCTTTTGTAAAAGATAATCCTAAACGGACTAAATCTTAAGCTTCAATAATATTTTTTTGAATCTTTAAGAATTCATTCTCTTCCAATTTCAATTTTGGTTTAGAGAAATTAATGTCTCCAACATTATCAATGGGAACTAAATGGATATGAGCATGTGGAACTTCTAAGCCAATCACAGCTATTCCTATCCTTTCACAATCAATTGCACTTTCTATTTTCTTCGAAATTTTTTGAGTAAAATTCCATAACCCGGAATAAGTAGCTTCATCCAAATCAAAAATGTAATCTACTTGCTTCTTAGGAATTACAAGTGTATGCCCTTTTACTAAAGGAAAAACATCTAAAAAAGCGATAAAGTTTTCGTCCTCCTCAATTACGTAAGCAGGAATTTCCTTATTAATAATTTTTGTGAAAATAGATTCCATTATCTAGAGATTTCCAAAATCTCAAACTTCATGATTCCTGTTGGAACTTTCACCTCTGCAATATCACCTACAGAAGTTCCTAAAAGCCCTTCTCCAATAGGAGAATCAACAGATATTTTTCTTTCTTTCAAATCTGCCTCTTTTTCTGATACCAAGGTATACTCCATAATAGCTCCATTTGCTACATTCTTAATTTTCACCTTGGATAAAATCAATGCTTTAGATAAATCCAATTGTGATTCATCAATAACGCGTGCATTTGAAAGTGCTGTTTCTAATTTGGAGATCTTTAACTCTAATAAGCCTTGAGCCTCCTTTGCTGCATCATACTCAGCATTTTCAGATAAATCTCCCTTATCTCTAGCTTCAGCAATTTGTGCAGAAATTTGACCTCTTTCTACATTCTTCATATGATCTAACTCATCGTTGAGTTTCTTCAATCCTTCTTCTGTATAGTAATTTACTTGTGACATAACTTGTGTATTTAAAAGCGAAAAAGAGAACTCTAATTATAGAGTTCTCTTCACGTTGGGAAATATGTATTTTTTTTTATAAGTCTAACTTAATACCAATACTGTGTGTTCCAGAGAAATTTTCAGTCATTTGATAAGCATAATGGAAACCGAAAGTAGTTCCTTTTTTGCCTAATGGAGCTTTAAAAGATGCTCCAAAAGCAGGTCCAGTATAAGCAGATGTTCTTTTCTCCGAATCAAACCATGTTGCTTGTTCCAAAACATAACCACCTCTTAGCATAAACATGTTTCTGAAAGAATATTCTAAACCAACTCTGTATTGATCTTTAGTAAAAGAATTCGCAGTAAAATTACCAGCTAAGGTAACTCTATGGTCTGCTGAAATTTCTTTACTAGTTGTATCAATTTTTGGTGAAATATAGAAATCATAAGATGCTCCAATATTTAATAATGATGGTAATTGGAAATCCTCAACTCTATGATCCTTAGTCGTAAGAAATTGATTTCCATCAGCATTCTGTGCTAAAACAGTAAAAGATACTCCATCTCCATCAGGCCTCATAGTTGGGCCAACATTTTTTAATGAAATACCAAATTTAATTTGGTCATTATCCCCAGTCACATATCGAATACCCGCATCAAACGCATAACCTCTAGCGGTAACATTAGCAATAGATTCACTAATAATCTTAACACTTAGCCCACCTGAAATACTGTTAGAAAAAGTCTTAGCAAAACCAACATCAATGTTAGTAAGTTTAGGAGAAAAAGTACCTATTCCTCCTTCAGGTAAATCAACCTCGGTAATTTCAATGTCTCCAAAATTCATAGACATAACCGACATTCCAATAACACCTGTTTCTCCAACTTTTTGTGCAAACCCAAAAGTATTAATACTAATTTCGCTGCCTACCAAATATCTCTTGTGGTTAACCAGTAATTCCGTTTTTCTCGTATACGCCATACCTGCAATATTCATTGCCATCGCTTCAAGTCCCGTAACCGAAGCTGTATTGGCTCCTCCCCATCCAACACTCTGAGTCCATGGGTTTATCAAAATTTGAGAGGCACCAGCTTCACCAGCTCTGTCTGCATTTCCTCCAATAACATTGATTGAGTACCCTAAGGCTATCACTAATATTATCGATAATTTAAGCTTTTTCATATGTATAAGTTATATTGTACTTGTTCAATAATTAATTAAAATCCATTTAAATCGGTAGGTTTCATAACTCCATACCATTTGAGTGTTCGTTCACCAATACCTGGAACTTTAACATGTATTAAGTATACACCACTTGCAACGGGTATATTAACGTGGTTATTTAAATCCCAATCCAAGCTCGTTTTTGGGTCTGCTTTTTTGAAACGCCTCATTAATGTGCCATTTACACTATAGATAGAGATAGTACATTCCTCAGGCAAATTGGTTATTTTAATTCTATTATCTAATGTTCCTGTTTCATAAAACGAGAAAGCATAATAAGGGTTTGGCACTACATTAATTAATGCTAAAGCAGAATCCATCGCAGACTGATTTCCCAATTCAACCTCTAATCCTGTCATATCAAATTCATACATTGGTAATCCAGCATTAACAGTTGATGCTGTTGCAAAA
>JAJCYO010000008.1 GCA_029262875.1 Flavobacteriales bacterium | reverse complement strand
AACAAGTTTTAGAAATGGTAAAAGGATTAAGCGCGATGGAAATGGAAGTTTGCTGTACATTAGGAATGGTGACAGAAAATCAGGCTTCAAGATTGGCTGAAGCAGGGTTACATTACTACAATCATAATATTGATACCTCAGAAGAATATTATAAAGATGTTATTTCAACAAGAGGGTTTGATGACAGGATAAAAACGTTAGAAAACGTTAGAAAAAGTTCCTTGAAAGTTTGCTCTGGAGGAATTATTGGTATGGGGGAGAGCACTGATGATAGAATAGGAATGTTGATGGGATTATTGTCATTAAGTAGTGCTCCAGAATCTGTTCCAATAAATGCATTAGTACCAGTTGAAGGAACTCCAATGGAAGAGCAAGATATAGTTCCAGTATGGGATGTGGTAAGAATGATTGCAACTACACGAATTGTTTTTCCTAAAACTACAGTTCGTTTATCTGCGGGAAGAACTGAAATGAGTAAAGAAGGACAAGCGTTATGTTTTATGGCTGGCGCTTCATCTATTTTTGCAGGAGATAAATTGTTGACAACTCCAAACCCTGGAGATAATGAAGATATGCAATTGTTTAATGTCTTAGGACTAACTCCAACAGAAAAGAAGAAAGATAACACTGGAAAAGTGAAAATTAGGAAGGACCAAGCAGTAGAAAGTGAAAACGAGAAATGGAGTAGACCTGGACACACTATTGAAAGAAATGTGGAAGCCACCCAAAAGGCAAAAGAAATTAGAAGAGAACTTAAAGAAACGAATTAGTTTCATTAATGAAATCTCATCTCAAACATATTGAGCAAAAACTTTCCAACAGAAAATCTGAGAATGCTTTTCGTGAACTTAAATTGAATGATAACCTTGTTGATTTTTGTTCAAATGATTATTTAGGATTTGCCTCAGAACAAGAGATTCATGCATTTGAACCTGCTCAAAAATATGGTTCTACTGGATCACGCCTTATCTCAGGAAATCATTTACAGACAGTTGAGGTAGAGCAGTTTTTAGCCAATTACTATAAAGCTGAATCTGGATTAATTTATAATTCTGGATACAATGCAAATATGGGACTATTTTCGTGTGTTGCACAACGAACGGATACGATTATCTATGATGAACTAATTCATGCGTCTATTAGAGATGGAATACGCTTGAGTAATGCACATTCATTTTCATTTCAGCATAATGATATTTCTTCATTAGAAGAGAAAGTTAAAAATGCAAAAGGAAATGTTTTTGTTGCAGTAGAATCTATTTATTCTATGGATGGGGATGAAGCTCCATTGAACGATATAGTTGAGGTTTGTAAGAAATACAATGCTGCACTTATTGTTGATGAAGCACATGCTTGCGGCATATTTGGAGAAAAAGGAGAGGGTTTGATTGTACAACAAAAATTAGAAAACGAAGTATTTGCTCGAGTAGTTACTTTTGGAAAAGCCTATGGTAGTCATGGAGCAATTGTTCTTGGGTATAAATCACTGAAGGATTATTTAATTAATTATTCACGACCATTTATTTATACTACGGCATTGCCGTTAAGTAATGTTTTAACGATAAAAAAAGCGCACCAATTTTTGGCTGAAAATAAAGACAGAAGAGAACAATTATTAGAATTGATAGAGTACTTTAAATTTAGAATTCAAGGTTTAAAATTTACTATTGTTGAGAGTAATAGTTCAATACAATGTGTAATTGTTCCAGGAAACAAGGAAGTAAAATATCTGGCTGAGCTTATTCAAAGTAATGGCTTTGATGTTCGTCCAATTTTATCACCAACAGTAGCAAAAGGAAAAGAAAGGTTGAGAATCTGTTTACATACTTTTAATACAAAACAACAAGTTGATGATTTACTAAAAGTAATGGGAGGAGAATTGTGAGAAGAATCGTTGTTACGGGAATAGGAACGGATGTTGGTAAAACAGTTGTTGCTGCAATACTTACGGAAGCATTGGAAGCTGATTACTGGAAACCTGTTCAAGCAGGTGATTTGGAGAATTCAGATTCTTTAAAAGTGCAAAAATTAATTTCTAATACTAAAACAACAATTCATGCCGAAGAATTTCGATTGTCTCAGCCAATGTCACCGCATGCAGCTTCAAAAATTGATGATATAACAATTAAGCTAAGTGATTTTCATCTTCCAGAAACACAGAATAATTTAATCATAGAAGGTGCTGGAGGGTTGATGGTTCCTTTAAATGATAATGATCTAATCATTGATTTAATAAAGGAGTTAGATGCTGAGGTTGTATTGGTTTCTCAGAACTATTTGGGAAGTATCAATCATACATTATTAAGTCTGGAAGTTTTGAAATATGAAAACATTAATGTTTTGGGAATCATATTTAATGGAGATGAAAATGCTGAAACAGAAAAGTACATTTTGAATTGTTCTGGCTTGAAGTGTTTAGGAAGAATAAAACGACATGACATGATCGATAAAGAAACTGTATTGAGTTATAAACTTCAATTTGAGGAAATATGAGTTTAAAAGAGAAAGACTTAAAATACATTTGGCATCCATTTACGCATAAAGGAACAGAAATAGTTCCAATAGTTAGAGGAGAAGGAGCTTATGTTTATGGAGAAGATGGAAAACAATACATCGATGGATTTTCAAGTTGGTGGGTGAACATGCATGGCCACTGTCATCCATACATAGCACAAAAAATTGCTGCACAGACGTTAGAATTAGAACATGTTGCTTTTGGAGGATTTACTCACCCTCAAGCTGTGAAATTGGCTGAACGGTTGGTGGATTTATTACCAGATAAAATTGATAAAATCTTTTTTTCTGATAATGGATCAACTGCCAATGAAATAGCATTAAAAATGGCGATCCAATACTGGTTTAATCAAGGCGAAGAACGCAATAAGTTCATCACGTTTTCCAACGATTACCATGGTGATACCTTTGGAAGTATGAGCTTAACCGCTAGAGGAGGTTTTAATGAGCCTTTTGAACGGTTTTTGTTTGATGTTGAATTTATTGATACACCAAATCCTGAAAACAGGTTAGAAGTATTAAGTCGATTTGAATCTCTATTAAAGGGGAATGATGTTGCAGGGTTTATATTTGAGCCTATTGTTCAAGGAGCAGCAGGAATGTTGATTCACTCACCAGAAATTTTATCAGAGATGATAGGACTTTGTGAAAAATATGATGTACTTACCATTGCTGATGAAGTATTGACAGGCTTTTATAGAACAGGTAAATTTTTCTCCGTAGACCATTTATCAAATAAGCCAGATATTATATGTCTATCTAAAGGTGTTACTGGTGGTTTTATGACAATGGGAGTTACAGCAGTTTCTGAAAAAATATTTAAGGCTTTCGATTCAGAGAATAAGAAACATACCTTTTTACATGGCCATTCTTACACAGGGAATGCTTTAGCATGTGCGGCCGCAAATGCATCCTTAGATCTTTTTGAAAAAGAAAAGACGCAACAAAATATTAAGAGGATTGTAAAGCAACAATCTGATTTTATCAATTCAATAAAAAATCATCCGAAATTGAGAGATGCTCGAAATTTTGGTACCATTGCTGCAATTGAAATAGATACAGAAGGAGAGAGCAATTACTTTAATAGTAAAGGCAATGATGCTTATAAATGGTTTTTGGAAAGAGGTATTATTATTAGACCCCTTGGAAATGTCCTAATTATGATTCCACCCTATTGCATTAAAGAGCAAGATTTGGAATACATCTATGGTGAAATTGAAGTTTTTTTAGAACAATAAATTAATCTTGATCTTTTGATTTATCTATTAAATCGTTACTTATTTTCTTGTAAATGTGCTCCTTATCAAATCGAGTAATTTTTAATTGATATTTTCTAAAACAGCAAAATAAATAAGTTATTCCTAAGGCTATTGCAATTGAAATAAGAACAGGAATAAAATTGCTTTGCCATTTAACATAGAGTAAGAGTTTAAATGAAATAAAGAAAGAAACAGTGATGAGCGCAACAATTTCAAACCAATTTAATGCAACTTTAATTTTAAGCTCAGTGTATTCTTTCTTAAATAAAGTATCTCTATCTCGATACCTTAATTTTATTTTTGAGGCCTCCATTGGTAATAAATTAGTGAAGCAATACAAATTATAACAATATGTCATAATTACCTGTTAAAGGTAGTAGAAAAATTCAATTAAATAATAGGTTTTTAACTTAGATTTCAACTACGTATTAATACTAAATTTCACCTAAGTAGATATCCCTATTTAGCTTTCTAGAGCGCAATCTAAACAATGGTTTGCTGATTTTATTTTATCACAAACTTATTGGTGTATAGTAAGTTATGAACATCTGAAATGGTAACAATATACGTTCCTGACGGCCATTTATGCGTATTTATCTTAGTTTTCTTTTTTAACGTATCAGTGTACATTAATTTTCCAGCTAAATCATAAACCTGAACTTCACCACTAATTGAAGATGAAGTATTTTCTACCCATATAAAGCTATCTGTTGGATTAGGGTAGATTTTAAAGTCGTCATTATTCGTTTTGTATTCTTCATCTATTCCAATTGCAGAGGCACTATTTGCAAAGGTGTATTCTCCCAACAACAGGCTATCGATTGTTACCCAGCCATAGGCTAACGTTTGGCTAATTGTAGTTTTAGTATAGTAGGGATATTCCTGCCAATCAAATTTAGGGCTTTCTCTATACAACAGAATTAAACTATCGCCATTAACAGGAACCAAATCAAAATCTAAGAAACCTTGAGAAGATCTTCCATCAAAAAATAATTTAAAAGAAGAAACAAAAGATGTTGGTAAAATACCATCTATGCTCCAATACCTACTAGTTGATATCCTGTAATTATTCACATTATTTTTAATACTGTCAGGAGCAACCCAATGGTGTTCAAATTGTAATAATGCAGAGTCAACAAGAGAAGTTACATTTAACCCAGTAACCAAAGCAAGTGTTAAGTTATTATTTATAAAAGTAGTATTCACAATACGTTGATTATCCGTTCGTGCTTGATTTAACCTGTTTGCTTCATTTAAAATGTAAACAGTTGGACTAAATGGAATAGTTACATTGCTTACTGAATATTGATTGGAAGCAACGATTGTATCTTTGTGCATGTTCCAATTATCATCATAAAAAGTAATTTCCAAAGGGGTACCTATGTGAAAATTTGTTGCTCCTCTTAGTTTTTGTTGTACACTAATTGTCACATCATAATCGGGCCCATTAGGAACAATATCAACCGAATCAATATCAAAGTGAGAAAACCCAGGAGCAAAAACCCAGTCATTAAAAAAGTTAGTCATATCAATTCCAGTGGAATTAGTCAATTCATCTCTAAATTCTGACGAATTTATAGTTGCAAATTTATAATTATTTGTAATGGACTTTAATCCTTCAAAAAATAAGGAATCACCTAAATAAGCTCTCATGTTATGAGCAACAGAAGCTCCTTTCTGATAAACATGTTCTCCATAGGTGTATTCATGAGGTATACCAGAAATGGCTCTAAACCCTCCTTCGTTTAGATGCGTAAATTGCAAAACAGATTTATGATTATCCTTTATTTCTGCTAAAGAAGTAGGGTAATCGTAAACTTTTTCTAAGAATAAATGTTCAGAATAAACAGCCATACCTTCATTAATCCACATGTCTTCAGCTGTTTCACAGGTCACTAAATCACCCCACCAGTGGTGAGAAAATTCATGAGCCATTAACGTTTCATTTGCCAAACTACCATTGGCTGCAGATTTTGGATAAGCAACATTTGTAGCATGTTCCATGGCTCCTGCATTAAAAGGCACTAAGGAAAACCCAATCTTGTTCCATAAGTATGGACCGTAGCCTTCCTCGTAGGCATCTAAGGCATTATTTAAATTAGTAAAAGAGTTCTTCATGTTTGTTGTATCCGCTTCAACTCCAACTAATTCAACCGGAATAGGGCCAGTAATACCATTAAATGTCATATTCACTGTTTCATAATCCGCTACAGCAACACAAGCTAAATAAGTAGAAATTTCTTCATTCATTACCCATTTCCTAACGATAGTGTCACCTGAGATGGTATTTTCACTCATAAGCTCACCATTGCAGTGTGCTCTTGTTCCTCCACCTGTAATGATATTAAATTCATAAGTAGATTTCTCTACAAAATTATCGAAGCATGGAAACCAAACCCTTCCATAGTTGTGTGGATTATCTTGAAATCCAACACCTAAGTTAAATGCGTAGCCAGGTTGAAAGTAAAAGCCTCCCCAAGTAGAAGGATCTTTTTGAGGACTACCATTATAATATACTGTTAAAGCCGATGTGTCAGTAGTATTTAAAGGTGCGGGTAAGGTAATGTTTATTAATGTGTCGTTATAAGTATATGTTAAAAGACTTCCAGCTGAAGTTATAGAATCAATCAAAAGTTCTTGTAAATCTAAATCCATGAAAGTAACACCGTTAATTTTAGGTGTAAATTCGACTACGCAATTACCATTAATTAATTGATTCCCAATATTAGTCATGTCCAAATTAATTTGATAATTCAGGATGTCGATGGTGTCACTTCTACTGTTTAAAGCTTTGTTATTAGGCGTGTATTTCTGAGCATGACAATAAATGCTTGATAGCACGATAAGCGTAAATAATATTCTTTTTTTCATAGATAAATTATAATAAGAATATAAAGTTACTTAAAATCAATTAACCTACCGTTAATGAAATGATATAGTCCCATGGACTATAATTGTAATCCTAATGTAGGATAAATGATGTTTTCATCATATAATATGCTATTTTTATACCCTAACTAAACTAAAATTACCTTGTACTTCTATGAAACCATCAACTGAATTATTTCAGCTTGTGAAATCCCTCTCTAAATCAGAGAAAAGGTATTTTAAATTATCCTCATCGCTGCAATCAGGAGAGAAGAATTATATGAAGCTCTTTGATGCTATTGAGGCCCAAGACGAATATGATGAGTTATCATTAAAGAAGAAATTTGCCAAAGAAACGTTTATTAAACATCTACCATCAGAAAAAAATCATTTATACAATCTTATTCTTAAAAGCCTAAGAGGTTTTTACGCTGATAAATCTGCTGCCGCAATTCTACAGGAACAACTTCGTAATATTGAATTGCTATTTAATAAAGCTCTATATAAAGAGTGTAGCAAACTAATTCGAAAAGCTAAGAAAATTGCTTATGATTATGAGAAATACTATTTTTTACTCGACCTTATTGATTGGGAAAAAATATTAGTAGAAGAGGAGTATTCAAGAGGAGATTTCGATAAAGATCTAAATAAATTAGTTGAGGAGGAAAGTGATAGTCTTGAGAAACTGAGAAATATAGCTGAATATCAGATTTTGTATTCACAAATCAACTATGCTATAAGAAAAGCCGGTTTTACTAGAAGTGTAGAAGAACAAAATATTGTAGAAAAGATTGCAAATCACCACTTAATAAAAGGAAAAAATACTGCTTTAACAACTAAAGCGGCTACTGCTTGTTATTACATTAAAGGAATGTGTGCATCTACAGAAAGAAATATAGATGATGCGTTTACCAATTTTACAAAGGTGGTTAAGATTATGGAAGATAATCCTACCGTAATGAAAGAGCTTCCAAAGAGATATGTTAAGGCATTAAACAACCTGATGTATGTATATATGGATAACGATGATTGGGAGAACTGTATAGCGACCATTGAGAAGCTAAAAGGGCTAACAAAAAAATCGGGATTTGAAAGCATCGATGTTCAATTAAAGCTTTTTACTTTTTCGCATAATGCTGAATTACTAATTTGTATTACGAAAGGTGATTTTGACAAAGCAAAATCACAAGTAGTCCCTTCAATATTAGAAGGGTTTAGTAAATATGAAGGAAAAATTAATAATGAAGAGGAGATGCTGTTTTATTATAATATTTCCAGGGCATATTTTGGAAGTGGCGACTATAAAGGGGCTTTAAAATACATAAACCTTGTATTGAATGATAGTGAAGTAGGTTTGCGTGAAGACGTGTACAATTTTGCAAGACTGATTAATTTGATAATACACTATGAATTAGGTAATTATGACCTATTAGATTATACCATAAAATCTACCAAACGTTCAGTTACTAAGAACCAAAGAAACTTCAAGTTTGAAACTGTGTTTTTGAAAGATTTTAGAAAGTTGCTTAAGGTTAAGAATACAGATGATTTACAACAAAAACTGATTGACTTTAAAGATGAATTGTCTGAAGTTATGAAAGATCCTTTTGAACAACCTGCAAATAAATATTTTGATTTTATCTCTTGGTTAGAGTCTAAAATTGAAAATTCTACATTTGAGAAAGTAGTGAAAAGTAAAATGAAGTAGATTAACTATTAGTTCTTTGTTTAACTGCTTCATATAATATAATCCCTGCAGCAACTGATACATTTAAAGAAGAAATCTCTCCAGCCATTGGTATTTTAGCTTTATTGTTGCAAATTTTTAAAATCTGATTAGAAATTCCTTTTTCTTCACTGCCCATAACTACTACAGTTGGAGTAGTATAATCAGCATCATAAATAGTTTGTTCTGTTTTCTCTGTACAACCAACTACATTTAATCCGCTTGCCTGTAAAAACATAATGGTGTCTGTCAAGTTATTTACTTTACAAACTGGAATCTTATGCAACGCTCCCGCAGATGTTTTAATGGCATCGGCATTTATTTGAGCAGATTCTCTTTTGGGAACTACAATGGCATCAACCCCAGCGCATTCCGCGGTCCTGGCAATTGCCCCAAAATTTCTCACATCAGTTAATTTATCCAACACTAAAATAAAAGGTGTTTTACCTTGATCAAAAAGGGTAGGAATTATTGTTTCAATATCGGATAGCTCAATTGGGGAAATAAATGCTAAAACTCCTTGATGATTTCCAGAGGTATGCCTGTTTATTTTTTGAATAGGAACATGTGAGAAAGCAATTTTTCCTTTTTTCACGGCATTGCGCAATTCAGAAAGTCCACTTCCTTTAATGTCTCTTTGGATATAAAGTTTGTCAATTTCTTTACCGGCATTTATAGCCTCAATAACTGGTCGTACACCAAATATGATGTTTTCTTTTTCCATTAATAAATTCTTCCGTTTCTCCAGCTATCTACAGCTCTAAACCAACTACTTTTAAACATTGGTGACCTGCTTAAACTATAATCATTGTTACTTACTGGGTTATTTACTTTATGAAAGACAAAACTAATAGACATCATATTATTTTCTTCACCATAAATCCAATTTTCATAATCTTTGTTTTTATAGACTACATTTGGTGTTCCATAAATAATGTAGATCAATCCTCTGTCTGTTTTCCATCCTTCTAAGTAGGATGTAAAATAATTGTTAGCACTTTCAACACGTGTATAATACTCTCTAATTAATGTTCTAGCTCTTTCACTACTTCCAGCGACATTAATCCAGTGTTGATCTACCGCTATTTTTTTATTTTCACTTTCGTTAAGTGCTGCATACTCTTTTTTAGTGGAGATGTATCGCATTGGACCAATCATGTTCTCAGGGCTTAACACTTTAGGGAAATGCTCCTGAAAATTAAAAAGTGTTGGTCCTGAATTTACATTTTCAGTTCCTTGAAAATGATATAGCCCTTTATCTATAACCCTATGAGTAAGCATTCCGGTAGAATCAAAATCTATTAGGGAAGTAAACTTGGGTTTAAACACCATCGCTTCCGTCTCTGCATCTACAGAAAAAGGCGGTTTAGCTATTGGTAATTTCGTACTGTAAAATTTGAGAATAATTGATTTAGCAGGGTTTGTTTCATTTTTTTTAATGTGAACAATGTCGTTACTGTTAAAATGATTTTTAAAAACGACACTATAGTTTGAATCTAACATCAAATAGTTTTGAGGATGATTAATATCAGATCTATTTATGGTTAAACGTTTTCTAATATAGTGATCTCTCGTTAGGTCATTAACGGTGATAACTAAATTGTAATTTTTAGCTGTTGCTGTTTTTAGTTTTATCAACCCATCCAAATACTTCTTTTGTTTGTTGTTACCATAATCTGTAAAGAAAATAGAAGCACTATCCGCTAACATTTCGGTTCCTTTATCCGTCAGCTCATACTTTATCAAGATATTGGCGCTAAATGCAGTGTCACTACGTTTTTTGGTATACAGTATGTTTTCAGAATTTAACCTGAAATGTAATTCAGTTAGGCTGTCATTTTTATGAAAAACTTTATAGTCAGGATCAATTAAATTTAAACCTGGCATATAAATTCCAGCAACATTTTTATTCGTTGCAGCCTTTTCTCCTGATTTGCAACCAAGGGTAAGAACAACTATGGATAATATGATGGTAAGTTTATTCTTCAATTTGTTTAGTATCATTTGGTAAAAATTCACTCGGAAGTTCTTTTTTCGTTTTTGCTCCCAAAGTTCTAATTTTTTCTACACGTGTGATTAAATTTCCTGAACCAGTTTTTAATTTGTTTACAGCATTATTATAAGCATCCTTAGAACTGTTTAGCCCACGTTCTATTTTTTCTAAATCTTCTATAAAGCCTACAAATTTATCATATAATCTGCCACTTTGTTCAGCAATCTCTCATGCATTCTTGGTTTGTTTATCTTGTTTCCATACAGAAGCTATCGTTTTTAGTGTTGCTAAAAGGGTAGAAGGAGTGACAATCACCACTTTTTTATTCCAGGCATATTGATACAATTCATTGTCAGCCTTTATCGCTAAGCCAAAAGAAGATTCAATAGGCATAAACAATAAGACAAAGTCTGGAGAATCTATTCCTTTTCCTGTAACATAATGTTTCTCACTTAATCCTTTAATATGTGCTTTAACAGAAGTTAAATGATCTTTTAAATGACTTTTTTGATTATCACTATCTTCTGCGTTAATGTATTCTTGATAAGCAATTAATGAGACTTTAGAATCAATAACGATGTGCTTGTTGTCTGGCAATTTAATAAGTATGTCCGGCTGAATTCTTGACCCTTCGTCATTTGTGGTGCTATGCTGAGTCTCAAATTCTTCACCTTCTATTAAGCCAGAACTTTCTAATATTTTTTCTAAAATAAGCTCTCCCCAATTTCCTTGTGCTTTATTGTCTCCTTTTAATGCTTTGGTAAGGTTATGAGCATCTTCACTCATTTGAGTATTTAGTTTTTCTAAAGATTTTATTTGTTCGATTAAAGAAGTACGCTCTTTAAGTTCTTTTTCATAGTTGTCATCAACTTTCTTTTCAAAGGTTTTAATATTTTCTTTTAGAGGGCTTAAAATATCGTTCAATCTTTTTTGATTGGCCTCTGCAAACTCTGATGAATTTTGTTTGAGCAATTTATTGGCAATATTTTCAAATTCTAACGTAAATTTTTTCTGTAATTGCTCAACTTCTTCCTTGTGTTCTTTTAATTTTTCTTCCAAATTTTGGTTGGCTTCTTTCAATTGAGAATTTTCGGAAATCAATAGTTCTTTTTCTTTAGATAGATTTTCAATGCTTTCCTTTTGTTCGGTATGGATTGTTATAGCATTCTTTAACCGTTCATTTAATTTAATGAGCTCTCCTGAATCATTACTTGTTCCAATATTAGAATTGCCTTTTTTAAGCAACCAACCCAATGCAAAACCGACTGCAATTCCAATAATTAAAAGTAAAATACCCATTAAATCCATTCTCAAAATCTAAGGCAATAAAGTTAAGATAAATAAGTGAAAGAGCATTGTTAAAAACCAATCATGATTTCCATAAAAGCAGAAAAAAGTGCAATTAAATTATTATTTACCTTTATCTTTTATGTTTAATACAGATTGTCAAAATTGAAGTAATCATTTATGGTCTTTAGCAGTTTTATATTTCTTTTTCTCTTTTTACCCATTGCTTTGCTGCTTTACTTTTGCGCCCCTAAAAAGTTTAAGAATTTCATACTACTTATTATCAGCTTATTCTTTTATGCATGGAGTGAGAATCTACTTGTAGTTTTGCTTATTGCTTCATCCATACTTGATTATAGTTGTGGGCTTATTATTGAGAGTGGAAGAAGAAAATTAGGGCTAACCGTTTCAATTTTATTTAACCTTTTTATCTTATTCTCATTCAAGTACCTCAATTTTACCTTTGATAATCTGTTTGCATTATTAGAGTATTTAGGCTTTGATTCGAATACTGCACTTAATATCCCAAGAATAGTATTACCGATAGGGATCAGCTTTTACACCTTCCAAACAATGTCCTATACCATTGATGTCTATCGAGGAAATGTAAAAGCTAATCGGAATTTTATCGATTTTGCTGCTTATGTTAGTATGTTTCCACAATTGGTTGCGGGCCCTATTATCAGGTATGCAGACATTAGTCTTCAATTAAAATCAAGAGACCATTCGATTGAAAAATTTAATGCAGGCGTTCAACGATTCATCATTGGATTGGCTAAAAAAGTGCTAATATCAGACACTTTTGCTTCGATTGCTGACAGTGTTTTCACACAAGATATTGGTGATTTGTCTACACCTTACGCTTGGGTAGGGATAGCTTCAGTTACCATTCAGTATTATTTTGACTTTTCTGGATATTCAGATATGGCTATAGGGTTAGGAAAGATGTTTGGCTTTGACTTTTTGGAAAATTTCAATTACCCTTACCTATCTAAGACCATTCAAGAATTTTGGAGACGGTGGCATATTTCACTCTCCACGTGGTTTAGAGACTATGTATATATATCATTAGGAGGGAATAGAAAAAGCAACTTGATAACATATCGAAACTTGCTAATAGTGTTTTTTATTACTGGGTTATGGCATGGTGCTAGTTGGAATTTTATTGTTTTTGGTTTATTTCATGGATTCTTTATGTTATTAGAGAAAATGGGGTTAGCTAAAATATTAAAAACACTATGGAGGCCTATTCGGCATTTCTATGCGTTGCTTGTCGTAATGGTGAGCTTCGTTTTCTTCAGGTCAGAAAACCTAACAGACTCATTATTATACATTAAAAAAATGTTTGTGTACTCAGGAGGTAATGAAACCATGAACAGTTATTTAAATTATTTCCACTTCAATTCCCATACACTACTGTTTGCTGTAGTAGCAATTGTTTTTTGCTTCCCTATCTACAAAAGATTTGTAAATAGTAAGTTTTCATGGGCTCATAATATTATTGTTGTATCACTTTTGTTTTTGTCTATCATTTATTTGAATGCTGATAAGAACATTCCATTTCTTTACTTTAGGTTTTAATTATGAAAAAACACTACGTAACATATGTATTTTTAATTGTTATTATCCTTCCTGGATTGTTAGACTTATTTGATATAGGACTTAACAATGAACAACGAAAAAATGAAGAAAGAAGGTTCCCTCCTTTTTCGTTAGAGGCAGGGCAAGCATTAAAAGCAAATTCATCCATTGGGTTTTTGGTAAACCTCAATGCTGACTTGTCAAATTATAGGAACACGATTGAAAATCATTATAAGTTTAGTAATGTAGCGAGGCCAATATTAATGAAACCATTTATTTCCTTACGATCAAAAGTGTTTGACCTAAATCCAATTCCCGAAAAAGTAATAAACGGTGAAGATGGATGGATGTTTATAGGAGATCATTATTCTAATGCCGTTATGGAAGCCATAGGGTTGTCAACGTTTTCAGCGAGCGAATTGGAAGAAAGAAAGAAGTCCTTTTTAACAAAGAATGAGTGGTTTAAAGCTAGCGGAATAAAGTATTTTATGTCTATAGCACCTGGAAAACATACAATCTATGGGGAATACCTGCCCATTAAAAAATCAAAAAATGAAACTAAGCTTGAACAGTTAAAAGAGGCTTTTTTAACTACAGATTTTAAATTAATTGATTTAGCTGATTATTATAGTGAGCACAGAGATAAAAGATTATTCTATAAGACAGATACCCATTGGAATGATTTGGGTGCCTTTTTGGGGTACAAAAGACTAATGAGCGAAATACAGAATCAATATCCAGAAATTGATCCATTTGATTTTAATGATTTTGATCAAGATATCGAGATCTCTTATCAAAAGGATTTAACCAAAATGCTAAACATTAAAGTAAGAGAAACCAATAGGCTTTTGGTGTTAAAAAATCCAACCTCAAAACGGATGTCTAATAATACTGATTCTGATGAGCACATTTACTATGAAAATAGGTATCAATCATCTGCCAATAACTTAAAAGTTCTTGTCTTTGGAGATTCTTTTTCAGCGGGATTGGTGAAATATTTAAAAGAGAGTTTTGGAGTGTCCGTTTTTTACTCAAACCTCGACTACAATCAAGAGTTGATATTAAAAGAAAAACCTGATTTGGTTATTCAAGAATTAGGGGAGAGGCTGTTATGATTATTTAATATTTTAAGATGAGAATTGGTGTTCCTTCATCAACAAAATCATATAATTCAATCACGTCCGTATTTTTCATTCTAATGCATCCATGAGACGCTGGTTGGCCTATATAGCCTTCTTCTGGAGTGCCATGTATGTATATGTATCTGTTGTATGAATCAATGTTCCTTCCTCTATTAATCCCAGGTTCTTCTCCTTGCAACCACATAATTCGAGAAGTTACATAGTCTTTTTTAGCATTTTCTTTTTCGGTTAAAATTGTGGCAATCTTTCCTTCATATACTCTTGAAACCATTATTCCTCCATATGGAACATCACTACCAATTTTTCTTTTTACAGTATGTAGGCCTGGTGGAGTCTTATAACTGTCTCGTTTACTTCCAATACCATTTTTTGCTGTAGATATAGAATACTTTCTAATGGTGGAATCATTTTTTATTAAGTACAATCGCTGGTGCTTAACTGATACATACATGTATTTTTTAAATGACCTGTTTTTATATTTCAATTTTAAGTATTCTGATAAAAAATTAGCAATGGTTTCATTAGAAGGTTCTACCTGAGTTATTTTAATTACCTCAGGTAATTCAATTTTATCATCTATGACCATTTTGTTGGTTTTACACGAGAAGAAGGTACCAATGATAACAATAACAACGTAACTTCTGAGATTCTTACCAGTCATCACTTATTTTTCTTACTCATTTTAAGCATTAAATTGTAAAAGGTATTTGGAAAAATCATTTTAAAAGGAACTGCATATATCTCTTTTTTACCAATGTACTTATGGTTTTTATTTGATTTTAAAGTGCTAACAAATTTTTTGGCGAAGACATTAGTTTTCATTCCCTTTTCCATCGCAGGACTATTTTCATTAACCAAGTTGCCATCGCCTTTAACTGCATTAATAGCAACATTAGTGTTAATAAACCCAGGGGATACAATCAAAATTTTAATGTTATCATCTTTCACTTCTAACCTAAACGAATCATAAAATCCATAAAGCGCATGCTTAGACGCTGAATAGGTAGATAAATCAGGTAATCCAAATCGTCCAATAATACTTGAAATAACAGCAATTTTCCCATTTTTTTGCTGTTGCATTATTCGTGCAACGGCTTTAGATAAAGCAACATTGCCAAAATAATTAACATCCATTATTTTTCTTTCTACAACGGGATCTGTTGCTAAAGCATAACTTTTTTGACTAATTCCTCCATTATTAATTAAGATATCAATGCGGTTAAAGTTGTCCATTACTCTTTTTACCCATTCATCAGTATGTTGATGCTGTTCTAAGTCTATCGGAAGAATTAAAACGTCTTTATCTGCTAACTTAAGATTGCCCCTTACTCGATTCAATTCTTCAATCCTTCTTGAAGAAAGAATCAATTTACATCCTTCTTTTGCTAAAGCATATGTGATGGCTTCCCCAATCCCGGAAGAAGCACCAGTAATCCAAATAACTTTGCCAGATAAATTCATTTTGCTAAGGTATCAATAGTGATTATACTTTTTAAATTGCGAACTTCGACTTTTTAACGTTCAATTCTTTAAAACATTGAGATTTGGATCGTTTTAAATAAAATTATTTTTTTTCGATAATGTTTGTCTGTAAGTGAAAAAAGTCTATTTTTGCAGACCGAATTTAAAGGATAAAATTAGAATAAGATGAAACGTACATTTCAACCATCAAAGAGAAAAAGAAGAAACAAGCACGGTTTTAGAAGTAGAATGGAAACTGCTAATGGAAGAAAAGTGTTGAATAAAAGAAGAGCTAAAGGCAGAAAAAAATTAACTGTTTCTGACGAGCCAAGACACAAAAAATAGTGATTAAATTATTTATATATGAAAAGGATGCATTAGCATCCTTTTTTTTTGAACAAATTTTTTTTGAATGTTGAAAAGTTACTTGAGAATTTTAGTGGATTTGAAGTACTTTCGTAAAGATTTTTTAAGACGTAAAAACACCATCATTTATGCCAAGAGATAATAGCATTAAACATGTACTGATTATAGGTAGTGGTCCAATTATTATTGGACAGGCCTGTGAATTTGATTACTCAGGTTCTCAAGCATCTCGTTCATTGAGAGAAGAAGGAATTATAGTTTCTTTAATCAACTCAAATCCGGCAACAATAATGACGGATAAAGTAACAGCAGATAATGTTTATTTATTGCCACTGGAAAGTGCTTCAATTATTCAAATTTTAGAAGAACATCCAGACATTGACGCAGTGCTTCCTTCTATGGGTGGACAAACAGCATTAAACTTGTCGATTGAGTGTGAAGATATGGGGATTTGGAAAGATCATGACGTGAAGATGATAGGTGTGGATACCAAAGCCATAGAAATTACTGAAGATAGAGAATTGTTTCGTCAAAAAATGGAGGAAATAGGAGTAGGAATGGCTCCATCAGAGACAGCGAAATCATATTTAGAAGGAAAAGAGGTAGCTCAAAAAATAGGTTTTCCATTGGTTATTCGTCCATCATTTACTTTGGGAGGAACAGGTGGAGCTGTAATCTATGATCCAGAAAAATATGAAGATGCTTTACATGTCGGATTAAAAGCTTCGCCTATTCATGAGGTGATGATTGATAAAGCAGTGATTGGTTGGAAAGAATACGAGCTGGAATTATTACGAGATAGCAATGATAATGTTGTGATTATATGTTCGATAGAGAATTTTGATCCAATGGGAATTCATACAGGAGATTCTATAACCGTTGCTCCGGCAATGACTCTGTCAGACACTACCTTTCAAAAAATGAGGGATTTATCTATAAAGATGATTCGTTCAATCGGAAATTTTGCTGGGGGTTGTAATGTTCAATTCTCAGTAAGTAATGATGATAAAGAAGAAATTATAGCAATTGAAATTAATCCAAGGGTTTCTCGATCATCGGCATTAGCATCTAAAGCCACAGGATATCCGATTGCTAAGATATCTTCAAAATTAGCTATTGGTTATACCTTAGATGAATTAAAAAACCCTATTACAGGGACAACTTCAGCGTTGTTTGAACCAACATTGGATTATGTTATTGTAAAAGTTCCTCGCTTTAATTTTGATAAATTTAAAGGATCAGAAAGAAGGTTAGGTTTCTCTATGAAGTCAGTTGGAGAGACTATGGGTATCGGAAGGTGCTTTCAAGAAGCGCTTCAAAAAGCTTGTCAGAGTTTAGAGATAAATAGAAACGGATTGGGCGCTGATGGTAAAGAATTAACCAATCAAAATGAAATTTTACACAGTTTAGAGAATCCAAGTTGGGACAGACTATTCCATGTATATGATGCCATTAAGTTGGGGATTCCTTTTAACACGATTTTTGAAAAAACAAAAATTGATCATTGGTTCTTGCGCCAGATAGAAAACTCTGTGAAGTTAGAGCGAAAAATAGAACAGTTTACAATTGATACGCTTCCGAAAGAGTTAATGAAAGAGGCGAAGCAAAAAGGGTTGGCAGATAGACAAGTTGCTCATTTACTGAAATGTTTAGAAAGTGAAGTCTATGCAAAAAGAACTGAAATGAACATTAACCGTGTCTATAAGCTGGTTGATACTTGTGCTGCTGAATTCCCTGCAGAAACACCTTACTATTATTCAACTTTTGAGGATGAAAACGAGTCTGTTGTATCTGATAAAAAGTCAATTGTAGTATTGGGTTCTGGACCAAATAGGATAGGACAAGGAATTGAGTTTGATTACAGTTGTGTGCACGGAATTATGGCTGCAAAAGAAGCAGGTTACGAAACGATAATGATTAATTGTAATCCCGAAACGGTTTCTACAGACTCAGATACTGCTGATAAACTGTATTTTGAACCGGTTTTTTGGGAGCATATATATGATATTATTAAACATGAAAAACCAGAAGGTGTTATTGTCCAGTTAGGAGGGCAAACGGCATTGAAATTGGCAGAGAAATTAGAGAAGTATGGAATTAAGGTAATGGGAACTTCTTTTGAGGCATTAGATATTGCTGAGGATAGAGGTCGTTTTTCTGCTGCCTTAGAGAAATTAGAAATCCCTTTTCCGAAATATGGGGTGGTAGAAAGTGCTGAACAAGCTTTGGAATTATCTAAGAATTTAGGTTTTCCATTGTTAGTTAGACCATCATATGTCTTAGGTGGGCAAAAGATGAAGATAGTAATTAATGAAGAAGAGTTGGAACACCACGTTGTAGATATTCTTCGCTCTATGCCGAACAACCAGATTTTATTAGACCACTTTTTAGGAGGAGCAATAGAGGCAGAAGCTGATGCTATATGTGATGGGGAAGATGTTTACATCATCGGAATCATGCAACACATTGAACCTGCAGGAATTCATTCGGGTGATTCTTATGCAGTACTACCACCATATAATTTGGGTGATATGATTATCTCTCAAATAGAAGAAATTACTAAAAAAGTGGCAGTTGAATTGAAGACAGTTGGTTTAATTAATATGCAATTTGCTATAAAAGATGATGTGGTTTATGTGATTGAGGCTAACCCAAGAGCTTCTAGAACAGTCCCATTTATTGCCAAGGCATACGAAGAACCTTATGTGAAATATGCAACAAAGGTAATGTTGGGTGATAAAAAGATAAAAGATTTTAACTTTCAACCGAAAAAAGAAGGTTATGCTATAAAGATTCCAGTGTTTTCGTTCAACAAATTTCCAAACGTAGATAAAGAATTGGGTCCTGAGATGAAATCAACAGGAGAAGCTATTTACTTTATTGATGACTTAAAAGATAAATTCTTTAGAGATATTTATTCAGAACGTAACTTGTATTTGAGCAGGTAGGTGACAATTTGACTGAAATTTTTAATTGGTAAGGATATTGTAAAATTCTAATCCAAAGAATAAATTATGCAGATATTAAGAACCATAGCAATTATTTTCATTATCATCTATGGATTTAGGCTTTTGGCCAGGTATGTTTTTCCGTGGTTGTTGAAAAGATGGATGAAAAAAAAGATGGGACAATTTCAAAATCAAGGAAATACTCAATTTCAAGAACGCCAACAAGCACAAGAGTTTGCTAAAGAACATGAAGGAGAGGTGAAAATTAAGTCCAGAGGAAATAAGACTAAATCAGAGACAGGGGATATGGGAGATTTCGTGGATTATGAAGAGGTAGATTAAATTGGTATTTTCGTAGAGGCTTTAAAATTTTACTATGTCAAAAAAAGTAATGATAGTTGTGGGGACTCGCCCCAACTTTATTAAAATCACACAATTTGAAAAAGAATTTAAAGTCTATGGAGATGAGTTTGAATACATTTTAGTTCATACAAATCAACATTATGATGAAAATATGTCTGACATATTTTTTAAACAACTCAAACTAAAAGAACCAGAATACCTTAATGTTACACCAGCTTCTCCATCAAATCAAATCGGGCAGGCAATTATAGAAATTGAAAAAGCAGTAAATCATCATAGTCCTGACGCACTAATCGTTGTCGGAGATGTTAATTCTACATTGGCAGGAGCAATTGTTGGAAATAAAACGAATACCAAGTTGTTTCACTTAGAGAGTGGGTTAAGAAGTTATGACAATGAAATGCCTGAAGAAATAAATCGTTTGATAACCGATTTAGTTTCCGATGGATTTTTTGTTACTGAACAAAGTGGTTACGACAATTTAGTAGAAGCTGGAAAAAATGAAGATCAAATTCACTTTGTTGGAAATACCATGATCGATACATTGGTAGCTTTTGATGATGTAATCCAGGAAAATAATATTTTAGAAGAGCTTGGAGTGGAGGAGAAGAGTTTTGTGTTGATGACCATGCACCGTCCAAGTAATGTAGACACGAAAGAACGATTGCAAATATTGCTAAATATTATTGGTAAGGTAGCAGAAGATAGCCATTTGATATTACCAATACATCACCGAACAAAAAACAGTTTAATAAAACATGGATTGTTTGAAAATTTGCAAAGTAACCCGAAGGTTATCATTACCGAGGCTTTGAATTATTTGGCATTTCAAAAATTGATAAGCACCTGTAAATATGTGTTAACCGATAGTGGAGGAATACAGGAAGAAACAACTTATAGAAGAGTTCCTTGTCTTACCTTACGAGATAACACCGAAAGGCCAAGCACCATTACAATTGGCACTAACGAGTTGGTTGAATATAATTTTGAAGCTGTAGCTGAAAAAATTAATCAAATTGAAAATGGCACCTATAAAACTGGCGCTATACCTCCTCATTGGGATGGGCAAGCCACCAAACGTATCGTTGAGGTACTAAAGAAAGAGCTGAGCTAAATTTTCCCCTTTTCAGAAAGCATTATTGCAATTGATTTCGTCTTCTCGAAATGAGAAAAAATAATCACCATAATTACGGTAATAGGAACGCTTAACAACATACCTGTAACTCCCCAAAGAGAACCCCAGAAAGACAAGGCAATAATAGCTACTAACGGACTAATGTTGAGTGAGTTTCCCATTAATTTTGGTTCCAGTAAATTGCCAACAAGAATTTGAATTGCCCCCACAAACCCTATCACCATTAAACAGTGGGTCACATCTCCGAATTGAAGCATGCAGAAAATAGCCGGGAATAATGTACCAATTAGGGAGCCAATAGTTGGGATAAAATTTAGGATGAAAATTAAAAAAGCCCAAAATATGGGTGCATCTATTCCAATTATTAATAATACAATGTAGCTAGCAATACCAGTTATTAAACTAACCAATGTCTTTAGCCCAATGTATTTAGAAATGGAAGATTCAATTTTCCCCATAATGTCATTCGTGGTATCAGAATCACCTTTTTTATTCAGGAGAGTCTTTAATTTAGAATAAAAATTTGCTTCTTCCAAAAAGATAAACAAGGCATAAAACAAAATGATAAATGCATTACTTAGTAGGTCTGTTAATGACTTAAACAATTGTTTTAGAATGGTTCCAAAATCAAAATCACCAGCATGTTGTTTAAAATAATCAAAAATGTTGATTTGAAGTAAATCATTTAACTGAGCGATAACATTCCCTATGTTTTCTTCATAAACAGGATAGGATTTGGCTAATGAATTAATGTTATACAACAATAGTTTTGAGATAAATCCAAAAATAGTAATGAAGCCTAAAGTGATGATTAAGTTCTTTAACCATAAAGGCCCTCGTTTTTTAAGGAAGGGAACTTTATCAGCTAAAAGACGAATTTTTCTTACGATGAACCAAAACAACAGCGCAAAAACAAAAGGAATTAATAAGCTCTTACCGTAAATGAGCGTAACAATTATGCCTATGGTAGTGATAAAAAAGTAAGCGGTGTTTTTCATGGTTGGATAAATGTAACAAAAAACATTCTTGATTACATCAGGAATGCAATCAAAAGCGTTAACATCTGTTAAAAGCCTTTGGTAATCTTAATTTGTTTTATCGTGGAAATATCAATAATTTTCCTTTTCATATAAATCAAAAGATGATGAACGATTCAAATGAACAATTAAGCGAAGATCAAAATAATCCAGAGAATGAACGCATTGGTTTTGGTAGGCGTTTAGGAGCTTATATGCTTGATACATTAGTAATTATGATCTTAGGCTCAATTGTAGGGGTGCTTTTTGGAGATTCTTTGGTTTCATTATTTTTTGGTGATCAAATAGCTGAAATGGAGCAAGTATCAGAGCAGCTTTCTGGACAGTTAGGGGACAAGTTCTCGGTAATGATAGAAAAAACCATGGAAATATCTGCAGGTATTTCTGTTACAGGATTAATTCTATTTTTTATGGAAGGGGCATTTGGTCAGTCATTTGGAAAGATGTTGTTGAAAATTATTAATACCAATGTTGACGGTACTCCGGCCAGTGCGGGTAAGCTCTGGTTAAGGTCCTTCTTAAAGTATGGGAGCTCTATTTTATCCTTGATTGGAGGAGTAACAGCCTTAGCATTTATAGGAACAATAGCCAGTATAATGGGTTTTATTATTTTTATAGGTTTCTTCTTTGTCTTTGCCGATAAGAAACAAACACTGCACGACATTATTGCCAAAACGGTGGTGTCAAGAAAATAGTCTATAGCCTACAATTCATATTTGTACAATTCAGCAATGACCTGATGGTACTCTTTTTCTAAAGCCAAATAAGTATTATGTGCATCGTAGAAATAGTTGATTTCCATAATATACTGGATAAACGAAATTTCTTCAAGCTCTAATGCTTTATCGAGTAGATGATTACTTTTTACCGTACCCATTAGTTTTTGATATTCTTCAATAGAAACGGATAATCCTTGGTACTTTTCGTACAGTTGTTGGATTTCATTAAAATGTTCATTTTGGTGTTCTTCTATTTGCAAATCATTAAACTGCAAATGCGCTTTTCGATGTTTCACTTTGTTCTTATTTTCCCATAAAGGAATTGTTATTCCAAGGTGTATTCCTTGGATTTTTTGCCCAGAAACATCTTGTGAACGATAGCCTCCTTCTAATTTGGGTAGGGCCATAGCTCTACTTAACTCCAGTTTTTTTTGATCTATTTCATTTTGCTGGTGTATCGATTTTAAGTTAGGGTCATTGGCCTCTATAGTATTTTCTAATGTAGCAAAATCCGGAACTGTTGGAATTATTGGATAATTGGTTTCAGTAAATGCGATATCAGATCCTCCGTTTAATTCAGAAAGTTTTTGAGTATACTGTTTAATTTCAATCGTATTCAGTCTCAATTCATTTTCCCAATTGAATACTTGCAGTTTTATTTTATTAATAGCTAAGAGGCCAACATCTCCTTGTTTTAGTTTAAGCTGGTATGCAGTATAGATTTTTTTAATAAACTCCACTTGATTCTTTAATCCTATTTGTTTTTTATTAAGGTAAATCAGCTCCATGCAGTATTGTTTTGCTTTCAATAAAACATCTTGACGGTAAGCCGTTACTTGAAAATCTGATTGAACGATTTGTTGGTTAGCTACCTGATTTTTCTTGATGTAAGAAGTTGGGAAATCGAAAGATTGAATCACCGAAATATCAGTTTGATTTCCTCCCGCTGATGCCGGTCCCGCTAAATATTCGTATTCAAATTTTGGGTTAGAAGGATTTATACCTGTTTTGTACAATAACTTTTTAGCCTCCCAATACTGTTGATTGGCAATTATTGATTTGTTGTTTTTTGCTATGTCTGTAAGCACCTTTTCAATGCCGTTTTGAGCATTAGTGGTAGTCATTACAAAGAATGCCGTGATGATGACGATATATCTCATTGTTTTTGATTTTTAATGTTTGAATAATAGTACACGATAGGTACTATAAAAATATTTAAGAGGGTAGAGCTTAAGAGCCCTCCCAAAATCACTTTTGCCATTGGACTTTGTATTTCATTACCGGCTAAATCGCCAGTTAATGCTAATGGTATTAATGCCAATGCCGTAGTTAATGCGGTCATTAAAATAGGATTAAGTCTGTCTAATGATCCGACAATAATTGTATCATATAAATCAAGCCCTTTCTTTTTTAAGGTATTGTATCGTGAAACCAATAATATCCCATTTCTGGTGGCTATTCCAAACAGCGTGATAAATCCAATTATTGCAGGAATACTTATGATACCAGATGTGAACCAAATACTCAATACTCCACCAATCAATGCCAATGGTAAATTGAGGAGAATGATACCAGCTATTTTTATATCTTTAAATTCTTGATACAACAGTAAAAAGATAATGAGTAATGACATTAAAGAAGTAAAGAATAAAATCTTAGAAGCCTTTTCTTCACTTTCAAATTGTCCACCATATTGGATGTGATAATTTTCTGGAAGTGAAATGTTTTGATCTACTTTTTCTTTTATCTCATTCACAACACTTCTTAAATCACGTTCAGCAACATTAGCTGAAATGACTATTTTACGTTTTACATTTTCACGATTAACAGTGTTTGGACCACTTGTAGAGATAATGTTAGAAACATAATGTAAAGGAATTTTTCCAGTACGAGAATCAATCAAGACATTCTTAATGTTCTCTATTTTCCCTCTGTTTTCATCATCAAAACGAAGTATTAAATCGAAATTTTTATCACTTTCAAATACCTGAGACACCTTTTCACCAGCAAAAGCAATGTCAATAAATTCGGTGAATTCTCCAATGGTTATCCCATATTTTGCCAACATATCTCGTTTAGCTTTTAGTTGTATTTGAGGAATTTCTACTTGTTGTTCTACATTAACATCCACTAAGCCTTCTATACCCTCAATGTTATTTTTTATTTGGTTGGCAAATTGAAACATCTTGTTTAAGTCACTACCAAAAAGTTTAATGGCAATATTTGCTCTGGTACCTGAAAGCATATGGTCAATTCGATGCCCAATAGGTTGTCCAATCGTAATGTTCGCCTCAGATATTGAAGCTAATTTTTCACGAACCTCCTTCATAAATTCTTCTCGACTCCTTTCTGTTAAATTAAAAGGAACATCTATTTCAGCAGCGTTAACTCCTTGAGCGTGCTCATCTAATTCTGCTCTACCCGTTCGTCTTGATGTAATGGAAATTTCAGGAATGGTTAAAAGTGCTTTTTCAATTCGATTTCCAATTTTATTAGATTCATCCAATGATATGCCAGGGACACTCACAGCCGATATAGTTAGACTTCCTTCATTGAATTCTGGTAGAAAACTTCTTCCTAAGCCAAACATTAGAAACACAACCAAAATTAGCAAGGCTAAAGATAATCCAAGCATTGTCTTTTTGAATTTCATTACTTTGCTTAAAGCCATTTTATAATGATTGCTTAAGAAGTTCTCTAACCAACTACCTTTTGCTTGTTTCAGTAATTTGTTTTCATTGGCAAGCATATAACTGCATAGAACAGGTGTAAGGGTAACTGCTACAATTAAAGATGCAAATAAGGATACGATAAATGATATTCCTAATGGGCGTAACATTCTTCCTTCTAATCCACTCAAGAAAAACAATGGGATAAAAGCGACAATAATGATAAGTGTTGCATTAAAAATGGAAGAACGAATTTCTTTAGAGGCATTGTAAACAACTGTAATGGTGCTTTTTTTGTCTTCAACACTTCGCAGTGCGTTTTCTTTTAATCGTTTGAAAACATTCTCTACATCAATAACAGCATCATCAACTAATGAACCTATAGCAATTGCCATACCTCCCAATGACATCGTATTTATGGTTAACCCTAAATATTTAAGTGTAATGATGGAAACGATTAATGAAAGCGGAATGGCAATTAAAGAGATAATTGTTGTTCGGAAATTCATTAAAAATAAAAACATGATGATGACGACAAAAACAGACCCTTCAATTAATGCTTTTTGGATGTTACTCACCGAAGCTTGAATGAAATCTGCTTGTCGAAAGATGTTGCTGTTAATCTTTATATCGGAAGGTAATGTCTTTGATAATTCCAACAATGCATCGTCAACTTTTTTAGTCAGTTCAATTGTATTTGTTCCAGGTTGTTTAGCTATGGTCAATAAAACTGCGGGAGTTGCTTTTAATGAGGCATCTCCAATTTTTGGAATTGACCCACCAACTTTAACGCTTGCGACATCAGCAATTTTAATAGGAATATCGTTGATGACTTTAATAACGGTATTACCAATATCATCAATGTTGTTTGTTCTTCCGATTCCTCTAATGATGTATTCACTTCCATATTCATTCATAAAACCACCTGAAGCATTGAGGTTAGACTCCTCACTGGCTTTTAACAGTTCATTTAATGAAATGTCGTAATGTTTCATCTTTTGTGGAGATGCCAATATTTGATATTGTTTGTATTCACCACCAATGATAACCACCTGAGAAACACCTCCTGTAGCTAATAATCGGGGTCGGATGTTCCAATCGGCAATAGTTCTTAAGTCCATAGGTGAAGTGCTGTCAGAAGAGAGGCTAATGAACATTATTTCTCCCATTATAGATGATTGCGGAGCAAGGGTCGGATTCCCAACACCCAATGGTAAATTTTCTTTGATTGCTAGTAGTTTTTCGCTGACGATTTGCCTTGCTTTAAAAATATCAGTTCCCCATTCAAATTCTACCCAAATGATAGATATTCCAGCAGCAGAAGAAGATCGAACTCTTCTTACGTTAGTGGCACCATTTACAGATGTTTCGATCTGAAACGTAACCATCTTCTCTACTTCTTCGGGAGCCATTCCATGAGCTTCTGTTAGTACTACAACAGTTGGTGCAGTAAGATCTGGAAAGACGTCTACTTCCATTTTGGAAGAGGTGTAAATACCTGCCATTAAAAGCAATACAGAAGCTGCAATAATCATCAAGCGATTATCCAGGGCATATTGTATAATTCTATTCAACATAATTTTTTCTTTTTAATGTTCATGACCGTGCGCTGGCATTTTACCTGACATTGTTGCTAATTTTATTTGGTATGCACCTTTCGTTACTACCCTTTCGTTTTCGTTAATGCCCGATAAAATTTGAACATTCATCCCATCATTGGCACCTATTTTCAATTCCCTCTTTTGGAATCCTTCTCCAGATGTTTGAACGAAAGCATAATAATGACCCTGTTCTTCTAACAGAGCAGAAAAGGGTATGGTCAAGACATCATTAATAACATTGGTTTTTAAGAAAATCTCTATAAAAGAACCAGGTATAATGTCTCCTTTATTATCAATTTCAAAGGTGACTGGTATATAAAAAGCATGTTCATCAGTACTTTTTCCATAAGAAATGAATTGCCCATTTAGACTATCTGTATCATAAACTCTATCATCATAAGCGGTAATAAAGTTTGCTGAGGAAATGCTTTTGAGTTTAGAGTAATGCTTTTGAGGAACCTCTGCTTTTAGCATTAGCCTGCGGTTTTGAGAAACACTGGCTATTGGCTGACCAATTTCTACATACTGTCCTTCACTGACTAAAATGTTCTTTATAAAACCTGTTAATGGAGTGCTTATTTTCTTACCATTAGATGAATAATTTTTGGCAATCGTGTTGTACTTTGCTTGAGTATTTTTATACTGAACTTCTATTTCTTGATATTCCTTTTGTGAAATAATTTTTTCATTAATTAATTTTTGAGCCCTTTCATAATCGGCTTTACTTTTTTCAAAACTGGCTTTTGCATCGATAAAATCGTTATCGATATTATCTTCGGTTAAACCTCCTCCGGTAATAATAAACAATGTTTCACCAGAATTAACTGCAGAACCAACTTGTTTTTTATTATTTCCAAAAGTGACAATTCCTTTATTTTTAGCTGTAATAATGACTTCATCTCCTTGGGCAGTCAAAATGTGCCCAGTGGTTTTGATGATTTCAGCAAATGGTTGTTTTGTTACTTCAGCATTAGCAAATTCTACTTTCCATGCTTGTTCTTTTAAGTAAACAATCTCTTCCACTGTGTTTTTCTTTTGACTCGCTTCAGCCGTTTCTTCATCAGAATATACCTTAACATCATCAATTGTGATGGTATCAGAAAAAGCTTTAGTAACGATGTGAAATACTAATTTATAGTTCCCAGTGTTGATGGGTTTAAGCTTTAAACGAAATATCCCTGGAGAAGATGGATTACTTGCGTTGTAGGTTGGCTGATCCTTTTTTCCAATTAAATGAATGGAAACTGTGCCCTCCTCAATAGCAACAAAATTCTCTCCCAATTTGGTAAAATGAGCAGCAAATTTTGTCGTTTTTCCAATAACTAAAGGTTCAAACTCCACAAACAATTCTGACTTATCAGAATAGATAGTATAAGCCAAAGGCTCTATGTGAGAATGACCATGATTACTATTGTTGTCTTCTTGGTTATCACTTTTGCAACCAACAAATATTGTGGTAATGCAAGTGAATAAAATCAATACTTTATTCATCGTTAATGTTTTAAAATGTAAAATGGTTGTGTACTAAGACCTCAATCTTTACAGTAAAGATTGAAGAATCTAAGACAATGATTGTCTTATTTTATTAAGAATTAGATGGTGGTCCTCGGAGAGGCGTATCTTCTATCGAAGGCGATAGATAAGCAATATCTGAATTGAAATAATGGTCAGAAGTGAATTCACTTTTTTCTATTTCTAAATCAAAAGAAAACAATACAGCAACAAGTTTGTTTGCTTGAAATTTGTTCATGGTTACCGTATTCGTTTTAGCAGGAATATAGTGTTGATCTTTACAATCATTCTGATGATCATGACTATCATGCATAAAACAAAGAAGTAAATCATAGAACCCCTTATCATAATGATCTCCATGAGAAACATGTTTATGGTTTGATTCCGAATGCTTTACCGCATGATGATGATGGTGATGTTCACCTTTTTCATGAGCAACTAAATGCGCTTCAGTATCCGTATCATGGCTATGAGGAATAAAATTATGTGCAAAGCCTAAAGAATAGGTCAACAATAATAGTAGTGATATGAGTGCTTTTTTAGCCATTAATTAAGAGTAAATGTAGTGATTTTTACCAAATACCACTTAATCTGCTTGTTATCAGAATGTTAAAAATCATTAATTACTCCAATACAATGGTTGCGCTAAGGCCAATTTTTTCATTATTTAAAACATAAACTCCCTTTGGAAGTGTAGAAATATCCATTTTTCCATCATTTTTACTATTGAATGCTTTTTTACGGACTATTTTCCCGCTTGCATCAATAACGACAACCTCTATAGGGAATTTTACTTCCTCTGAAAATTTAAGATTAACGATACCACCTGTAGGGTTTGGATAAATCATATTAACCATATTGTTAGTGTTTTTTGCAATACTTGTAGGTGGATCAACAATGGTGATACAACTACTTACACCAACGCAACCATTATTATCTGTAGCAACCAATTGATAATCTCCATCGCACAAAGTATTAATATTCGCTGTTCCACTCACTGGAGAGGTAAAAACAGTTGGGGCGCAACCCATCCACTGAAATACGTAACCTGGTGTTCCTCCTGTCGCTGTTCCTGTTGCTGCCCCATCGCATGCTCCAATTGCACTTGGATTGCTGACAAATGCGGCAGTCGCAATCACTGGTGGAGGATCAATCAACGTAACAGGTGTTACCAATATACATCCCATGGCATCCATTGTAGTCAATGTATAGGTTCCAGCACAGGTTGGAGTAGCCGGTGACCAAGAATAAACATAAGGAGAAGTTCCACCTGTTACAGTAACAATTGCTGATCCATCACAAAAGCCATTGCAAGAAGGGTGAGTAATAACAGTAGAGAGAATAATTATTGGCGGAGGATCAACAAGAAGTACAGTGTCTAAAGCAGTACAACCCATAGCATCTGTAATTGATACAATATAAATTCCAGCGCATAGACCTGTAATCGTTTGATTCGTATCAGCTGGATTACCTGTATTCCAGATATAGGTATACGGTGGAGTTCCACCAGAGACATTGGCTGCTATGCTTCCATCACATGAGCCAGGACAACTTGGATTAATAGTTACTGCTGATATAATAATAGGGGGAGGACCCGTAACTGTAATTCCAGTTACCGTTGTACTACAGCCGTTAAAATCTGTAACAACACATTCATAAACCCCAGGACAACCAGCACAAAGTGAAGTTGCAGTAGTAGATAGACAGGGATCATTCCATATATAAGTATAAGGAGGAACCCCACCTGCTGCAATAACAGTTGCTGTTCCATCACATGCACCAGCGCAGGATTCGGGAGTAGTACTCCAAGTAGTTATTATAGGTGTTCCAGGAGGTTGAGTAATGATGATATTATTAATTACGATAGAACAACCCTTTGAATCCGTAACAATGCAGGAATAATTCCCCGCACAAGCACCACAGGTACCAAGGTTAGGGGAAGTACATCCACTTGGATTCCATAGGTAAGTATAAGGTGGTTGGCCACCAGTTACATTAAGTGTCGCATCGCCATCACAGCTTCCTGGACAAGAGGCATTAGTAATTGTATTAACTGATGCTGCAAGCGGAATAGCTGCAGCAATGGTAAAAGGATCTTGACCTACACAGCCGGGTACTGCATTAGAAATGTACAACGTATAATTTCCTGGACAAAGCCCTGTAAATAATGTGCCTGATTGGAACGTAATTCCATCTATAGAATATTGAAAAGGCGGATCAAAACCAGTGACGTTAGACGCATCTAATGTTCCATCACAAAGTCCAGGGCAAGATTCATTAGTTACTGGGAGGTTACCCCAAGCACTCGGTAGGGGATGAGCTCCCATTGTAAATCCTGGGATAATAAATGTTTGACCAATGGCATCAGTTACTGTTACAGAAGGGACAGGTTGTCCATCACATACTAAACCAGAACCTGGACTTGAGAAAGTCAAAGGAGGAACACCTCCAGAAGCCATAGCTGTAGCATATCCATTACATACTGCCGAGCAACTAGTTGGCATAGAATCCCACCAGCCTGAAATTGGTGGTGGAGGTGGTGGTTGTGTAATGGTAAATGGTGTAACACCTGGGCCTCCTGGTCCAGTCCCAGGACAACTATTAGCATCTGTAACACTTACGGTATAGTTTCCTGCACATAGATTGATGTACGAAGTTTGAGTACCTGATTGAACCGGAGATGAGCCATAAGTAATTAAATAGGGAGGAGTTCCTCCATTAATGGTGACTGTGGCTTGGCCATCACAAAGTCCAAAAGCAGAACAATTGAAAGTGGATAAGGTAAATGTTAATGGGGTCGGAGCAGAAACAGTTGCAGTTGTAACATCAGAACTTGGTAAAGCATCATTAACTGTGACTGTATATGTTGAAGGGCATAGTCCAGTAAAAATATTACTTGCCTGTGGAGCACCACCAATGTCATACATTTCAGGAGCCGTTCCTCCGGTGGTGTAAACGGTTAATGTTCCATCACAATCTCCTGGGCAAGTTTCATCTGTTACAATTACAGAGTCGATTTGGACCTGTGCGATTGAAAATATTGAAATTAAGGATAGGGTAAGAAGTAGTACAACTTGTTTCATAATGCTTGTTTTCTAAATAAGGTATTATTTAGACGAGAAATGTTCACATTAAGTTGCGTTTAAGGTCAATCGTAAAACTTATGCCTAAAAATTTTCAAAAAGTCTTCTGGTACTTTGGTTTCAAACTCCATTTTTTGACCAGAAGCTGGATGAATGAAATTAATCCTTCTTAGGTGTAAAGCTGTTCTGTTTAATGGGTTTTGTTTTGAATCGTATTTTTTATCTCCTAATATTGGATGTCCAATACTGTTTAAATGAACGCGAATTTGATTCTTACGCTCTGTTTCTTGTGTAGCTTCTACAAGGCTATAAAATTCATTTTTTTTAACCACGCTATATTTTGTAATGGCTTTTTTACCAACTTTAGGATTGTTACCAGAATAAACAATCAATGCTTTACTTTCATTTAAAAATGAGCTAATAATATCTTTATCTTTTTCAATGGTACCTTCAGTAACAGCCAAATAGAGGTTTTTTGAAAATGTATCTGTCCAGCTGTCTTTCAGGTCAACTTGAGTCTGTTTGTTTTTAGCAAAAACCATTAGACCAGAGGCTTCTCTATCCAATCGATGAATTACAAAAAGTCGAGCAACAGGATTTTCTTGCTGAATGTGGTGGGTAATAATTCGATAAGCGGTTTGTCTTTTCTCCTTCTGAGATCCTATTGATAGCAGCCCACTTCGCTTATTAATAACAATAATGTCATCATCTTCAAAAATAATTTTAACCCCTTCGTAACTTTCTTTTTTGAAAGCACCATCCCAACTTACGGTGACTTCATCACCTTTTTTAAGTGGATGATTGTATTGAGTGGTAATTTCCTTGCCCACTTTAAACTGCTTATGGGTAAGCATGGCTTTCACTTTATTTCGACTTTTATCTTTTACTGTAATCAGTAAAAATTTAAGCAATTCTGTATCCTCGGTAACAGTGTAAGTACTTTGCCTACTTTTTTTACCCGTTTTTTTCGAATTGAATTTCTTAGCCATTTTGAATGAAATTTACTTTGCGAAAGTAGTCAATTTCATTGATGTGTTAATAAAACATAAATCGAATAACAAAACGGAAAAATTTCATAAATTACACTATTCTTCTTAGTAATTTTGAAAGTCGAATTTTAAAGAAATTAATGTCTGATATTATTAAATTATTACCTGATGCTGTTGCCAATCAAATTGCTGCGGGGGAGGTCATACAACGACCTGCCAGTGCGGTAAAAGAATTGCTTGAAAATGCAATAGACGCAGGGAGTGATACAATTTCATTGGTAATAAAAGACGCTGGGAAAGCATTGATTCAGGTAAACGATAATGGTTTTGGCATGTCAGAAACAGATGCTCGTTTGAGCTTTGAAAGACATGCGACTTCTAAAATTAAAAGTGCAGATGATTTATTCAACATCAATACCAAAGGTTTTAGGGGGGAAGCATTGGCTTCGATTGCTGCAATTGCTCAAGTAGAATTAAAAACAAAAGTTGAGGACAATGACTTAGGTACTCAAATTATTATAGAGGGAAGCGAGGTAAAGGAGCAAGAGGTTTGTAATTGTTCTAAAGGGACTTCTTTTTCCATTAAAAATTTATTTTTTAATGTTCCAGCCAGAAGAAATTTCCTAAAATCAAATCCAGTTGAGGTGAAGCACATCATTGAAGAATTTCAACGGGTAGCAATGGTACATGCAGAAATCGCTTTTAGCATGTACAACAATGGAAATGAAGTTTTTAATTTAAACAAGGGGAGTTTCAGGCAGCGCATTACAGGAATTTTTGGAGATAAAATCAACCAGAAGTTAGTGCCTGTAACTGAAAATACGGATATCGTTACTGTTGAAGGATTTGTAAGCAAACCTGAGTTTGCTAAGAAGACAAGAGGTGAGCAATACTTTTTTGTAAATGATCGATTTATAAAAAATGCTTATCTAAATCATGCCGTTCAAAATGCTTTTGATCAGCTGTTAAGTAAAGATCAGTTTCCATCTTACTTCTTGAAACTGACAATCGATCCTTCGAAAATTGACATCAATATCCATCCAACAAAAACAGAGATTAAATTTGAAGACGAGCGTGCCATCTATGCAATTATTAGAACGGCAGTTAAACAGGCTTTAGGTAAATTTAACATTTCACCAACATTAGACTTTGAACAAGAATCAAGTTTTAATGTCCCTTTATTGAAAAGTACGGATAGTATTAAAACGCCATCAATTAAGGTAAACAAAGATTACAACCCTTTTGAAACAAAGACTGTTGCGCCAGAAGTAAAGAAACAGTCTACCGAAAATTGGGAGTCGCTTTACAGTTCATTTGAAAAGGATAGTGCTGAAATAATTGAACACCAAGAGAAAAAAGGAGAACAACAAGTTATTTCACCTCAATGGGATGAAGAAGAAGAAGTAAAACAAACATTACTTCAGCTGCATTCAAAATACATATTAACTCAATTAAAGTCAGGTAGTTTAATCATTGATCAACAAAGAGCACATGAACGTATTTTGTTTGAGGATTTTTCTAAAAACTTGGAACAAGGAAAAGGGAATACACAACAACTGTTATTCCCAGAAACAATTGATTTCACCACTGCTGATGCCGAACTATTGAATGAATTGAATACCGAAATAAAGAACTTAGGTTTTGATATTGATAAGATGGGTAAAAGCAGTTTTGTGGTGAGTGGGGTTCCTACAGAATTAAATGAGCAAAATGTCAAAAAAATATTAGAGGGTTTATTGGAACAATTTAAGTTGAATGAAAGTGAGCTGAAATTAAAAAAACATGAAAATTTAGCCATTTCTATGGCACGAAGTGCGAGTATTAAATCTGGAAAGAATTTATCTTATGAAGAGATGAAAGCTCTTGTCGATCAACTCTTTGCATGCGAAATGCCTTACAGTTTACCAAATGGAAAGCCAACCATCATCACCTTGAATTTAGAGGATTTAAATCAGCAATTTGATTATTAAATATGAATTTTAAGAACATACCACCGGTTGTAAAAAATCTATTAATCATTAATGGGTTGTTTTTCTTAGCTACGATTTTGCTTAAAAATCAAGGAATAGATTTAGCAGATTATTTGGGACTTCACCATTGGTCAAGTGATAAATTCCAAGTACATCAGTTTGTTACTCATTTTTTTATGCATAGTGATATATCATTTACACATATCTTATTTAACATGTTTGCTTTGTGGATGTTTGGTAGGGTATTGGAAGGCGTATGGGGTGGAAAGAAATTTTTAATTTACTATGTTGTATCTGCAATTGGTGCAGCAGGTATCTATCTTTTGTATCTCTCTTATGACTTTCACGTGATGAGTAATGCTTTAGCCGAACTTAAAAATGTTCCAAGTCCTCAACTATTTTCAGAATTCGTGGATAAATATATACCTGTCGAAAATCTAAATTCTGAGTTTAGAATAGCGATAAAAGAAACAATTAATAGGTGGGTTAAGTCTCCAGATAATACAAGATTTGCTCAAGAAGCTATATACATATCAGAAACGTTTATCAACCTGAAAAAAGATGTTCCTATGGTAGGAGCTTCAGGAGCAGTTTTTGGAATTCTTTTAGCCTTTGGAATGTTATTTCCTAATACAGAGCTAATGTTACTCTTTCCACCAATTCCAATAAAAGCAAAATGGTTTGTTATTGGATATGGAGCGTTAGAGTTGTATTCTGGTTTTGCAAATAACCCTAACGATAATGTGGCCCATTTTGCTCATTTAGGCGGTATGCTGTTTGGGTTTATTCTCATAAAGATTTGGAAAAAAGATAGGGGGAATTTTTATTGACAATGAGTAATCCTTTTATTGATGACATAAAAAACCAGTACAAAAATGGATCGGCATTAATCAAATTGATATTTGTTAATGTTGCCGTTTTTTTAGTAGTGCATATTGTTGGAAATGTTTTGTTCTTTTTTAACATTGGAGAAGGAAGCTCAACTATTATTGCTTGGTTAGCCCTTCCAGCAGACTTTAGCTTTCTTGTAAGTAAACCTTGGACCATACTTTCATACATGTTTCTTCATGAACAACTCATGCATATTTTCTTTAATTTGTTGGTACTCTATTTTGGAGGAAGAATATTTATTCAATTTTTAAGTGAGAAAAAATTAGTCATCACTTACCTGTTGGGTGGATTGTTAGGAGGATTGGTTTACATTCTGTCGTTTAATTCATTTCCAGTATTTGAAGGAATATTATCTAAATCAATCGCTTTAGGGGCTTCGGCTTCTGTAATGGCAGTTTTGGTCGCGGCTGCAACTTACGTTCCTAATTTTATAGTGAGACTAATCTTTATTGGTAATGTGAAGTTTAAATTCATCGCCATAGGATATGTTGTTTTAGATTTAATCAGCATTCAAGGCGAGAATTCTGGCGGACATATTGCTCATCTTGGTGGAGCTTTGTTCGGATTTTTTTACATCCAGCAGTTAAAAAAGGGGAAAGATTTTACTGTTGGATTTAGCCGTTTTTTAGATTATTTAAAAGCACTGTTTAAGCCACGAAAGAAAATGAAGGTAGTCTACAAAAAACAGCGAAAGACAAAAACAGATCAAGCGTACAACAATCAAAAAGCCGATAACCAGAGAAAAGTAGACGCTATTTTAGATAAGATTTCTAAGTCTGGTTACGATAGCTTGTCAGCTGAAGAAAAGGCCATTTTATTTGATGCGAGTAAAAAATAGTTTATTGCTTAAGCATCTTTCCTAACTCCATCATTTCATCACGTAAACGAGCTGCTTCGATAAAATCTTCTTCTTTTGCAGCTTTCTTCATTTTACGTTGGGTTTCTTCCAGTAGCTTTTGAATCTGTTCTTTGTTCATGTATTGAACAACTGGATCTGCAGCAATGTTAGGTTTTTCGTCAATAGCATCAAGATCATAAGCATCTTCTATTACTTTAGTTTGACCTAATATTTGGACTTTAGATTTGTTTAAGGCTTGTGGTGTAATTCCATTTTCAGCATTATAGTTTGCTTGCTTTTCTCTTTTTCTGTTGGTTTCGTCAATGGTCTTTTGCATCGATTTGGTTACCTTATCAGCGTACATGATTACCAAACCGTTGATGTTACGAGCAGCCCTTCCCGCAGTTTGTGTAAGAGAGCGTTCAGAACGTAAAAAACCTTCTTTATCAGCATCTAAAATGGCTACCAAAGAAACTTCAGGTAAATCTAAGCCTTCTCGTAAAAGATTTACGCCAATTAGTACATCAAAAACTCCTAAACGTAAGTCTCTCAGGATTTCTACACGATCCAAGGTGTCTACTTCAGAATGGATGTAACGACACCTTAACCCAGCATTGTCAAAATATTTATCCAATTCTTCAGCCATTCTTTTGGTAAGTGTCGTTACTAAAACACGTTCATCCTTTTCTGCTCTGATAACAATTTCTTCCATCAAATCATCTATCTGATTTAAGCTAGGTCTAATTTCTATTTCTGGTTCTAATAAACCTGTAGGGCGAATAATCTGTTCAACAATCACACCTTCTGATTGCTCCAATTCATAATCTGCTGGAGTGGCACTTAAGTAAATTACTTGGCCCAATAAAGAAGAAAACTCTTCAAATTTTAGTGGTCTATTGTCCATAGCAGAAGGCAATCTGAAACCGTATTCTACTAAATTTTGTTTACGAGATCGATCACCTCCATACATTGCTCCAACCTGAGAAACGGTTACGTGGCTCTCATCTACAACCATTAAGAAGTCATTTGGAAAATAATCCAATAAGCAGAAAGGCCTTGTTCCTTCGGCTCTTCTATCAAAATAACGAGAATAATTTTCTATTCCAGAACAATAGCCTAATTCTCGCATCATTTCTAAATCATAAGTTACTCTGTCTTCTAAACGTTTGGCTTCAAGGTGCTTTCCAATTTCCTTATAATACTCCACTTGCTTCACCAAGTCGTCTTGTATTTCATGAATGGCACCTTGCATTCTATCTTTTGTGGTGTTAAAGATATTGGCCGGATAAATATTTAAATACTTAAATTCTTCTAATGTTGTTCCGTTTATTGGATCGAAAGATTCTATTTCTTCAATCTCATCACCAAAAAAGTAAACCCGATAGGCAATTTCAGCATATGCAGGATAAATGTCTACGGTATCACCTTTTACCCTAAAATTCCCTCTTTGAAAATCGCTTTCCGTTCTTGAATATAAACTCTGAACCAATTGCAGCAAAAATTTATTCCGACTAATGACGTCCCCAGTTTTTATCTTGATAATATTTTCTTTAAAATCATCAGGATTTCCAATACCATAAATACATGAAACTGAGGCAATTACAATTACATCTTGTCTACCAGAAAGAAGGGAAGTGGTCGTACTTAATCTTAATTTTTCTATCTCATCGTTAATGGACATGTCCTTTTCGATGTAGGTATCAGTAACAGGTAAATAAGCTTCTGGTTGATAATAGTCATAATATGACACAAAATACTCTACAGCATTTTCCGGAAAAAACTGCTTAAACTCACCATAGAGTTGGGCAGCTAATGTTTTATTATGGCTTAAGATAAGTGTCGGACGCTGTAAATTTTCAATGACATTGGCGATTGTGAATGTTTTACCAGATCCTGTAACACCCAAAAGCGTTTGAGCTTTAGTTCCAGTATTAATTCCTTCAGTCAGCTGTTCTATTGCTTGGGGTTGATCACCTGTTGGTTGGAAGTTGGATACAATTTTAAATGCCATTTGGTAAAATTACCTTTTGTAATTATATTAGATTGTAAATTATCTTATTTTTAATGTAAGTTTAGCTTATGATTATGAGAACGTGCTTATTTACTATATTTTTCTTTGTTTTTTCTTTTTCATTCTTTAGTCAAGAATTAAAGAAATTTACTTTAGGTGACACGCTGATTTATTTTAATGAACTCACGTTTAATAGTAATCAAGAAAAAAACACTTTTGAAAAAGTGATCAATAACAAAAGTGATGATTATTTCACCCTTATTTATTTAGTTAAAAAAGGTGTGAATGCTGAAGGGGTAAAGAGTGCTAAATTGAAACTCGAAAATCAAATTACAACTTTTAAAAATAAGAAAGTTACAAATGTCAAAGCTGAAAAAAAATTCATCAAAAAAATATATAAAGATGTTCATGAAGAGTTTTTCAAGAAATACCAATCAAATAATCATTTTGATGATGTATTCACGAAAGGTTATTATAACTGTTTATCGTCAACATTTTTATATAGCTTAATTCTGGAGGAACTTAAAATACCGTATCAAATTAATATTTTACCCAATCATGTCAACCTAACCGCTTACCCTCACTCACATAATATATTACTAGAAACAACTGATCCAGTTAAAGGTTATTTTACGTTTGATAGAAAATTTAAAGAGCAATATGTAAATAGTCTGGTAACATATAAATTTATTGAGAAATCAGAGTTAAGCCTTAAGTCGATAGATGAAGTTTTTGATACATATTATAATACTAATGAGATTGTTAATATTAAAGAGCTTGTTGGGGCTCAGTACTATAATGATGGATTGTATTTGATGCAAAAAGAAAATTATATTGAGGCCATAGAACAATTGGAAAAGTCAATTGCCATATATCTTAGTTTAAATACAGGTAGAATACTGGTGTCGCTCTATTCTAATGAATTAAAGGACTCTGATTATTCCAAATTAGAACATTTTAATTATTTAATACGGTTTTCCCGGTATAAGGAGTTAAAAATTGATGAGAATAATGTGGTCTACGCTTTAGGAAAGGTTGCGAGTCATCAATTACTAAATAAAAAAGATACTTCTTTTTTCAAATCATTTTATGTGAAATTGGACTCAAATATTAGTGATGTTGAATTAAAGAAAAAGTTAAACTTTGTATTCTTAGGTGCGATGGGAGAGTATTATATTAAAATGGTTGAATACGGTATTGCTTCAGAATATTTTTTGGATGCTATTAAAGTAGGAGGTGATACTCTAAATTTACTTGAATCTTATGTGAGGTCAACTATTTTATATGTTGATGATTTTAATAATAAAGAAAAAGCTCTCGAACATTTAAATAGTGCTGAAAATAATTACGAAGACCTCAAAAAAAATAGGTTGTTTATGAGTTATAAAGCTGAGGTAATTAGTCTCTTAATGATGAGAAATTTTGAGAGAAATAAAGGTAAATTAGGTGAAAATTATAGGGCACAGTTAGAAGCTATCTATAGTGATTTTGACATTAAAATAAACGAAACAAATGTTGGAATAGCCTATGCACAGGCAGGTTCTTATTATTTCAGAAAAGGAAATAGAACAAAGGCTCGTCAATTATTTAAAAAAGGGTTAGAGTATTCTCCAGGAAACTATGAGTTAGAATCAAGGTTGCAAATGCTGAATTATTAACTATCTATTTTCTATTGCCACATTAATTTTCTTTTCTATGATGTAGAAGTTCTTATCTCTAGTTTTAAGTGAGGCAACTATTGATAACGTTTTCATAACATATGATCCTCTTGGCACATACTCAATTAATTTAGCTTTTCCATTCTTTCCTTTGATTCCTGGGAAATAAGGGGCAAAAGACTTGTCTTCATTTAACTTAGCTTCATAAAATTTTGCTGTTTTACTCCCATCCGATAATTTGAAATGGAATTCACATTGACCATTTAATTTAACGGTGTTGATTTTTTTCACCTTGATTATAGGTGATGGTTTCAGTTTACCAGATTCCGTATATTCTTTAAGACCAATACATGGGTTGCCGTCACTCCAAGGCATTTCCGATTTTAATGTTCCATTTTCTCGGTACATCTTAAAAACACCATCTTTTTCTCCTCTTAAATAATTCCCCTCTAAGTAAAGTTTTCCATTTTCATAATACCATTTATATGCGCCATGTTTGAGGTTGTCTTTATAGTTAAACTCCATGTTAACCTTACCATCTGGATAATAATTTATTGCAGCACCATTTTTTAAACTATCCTTATAAGTAACTGTGGAAGCAATTTTTCCATCCAGATAATTTTTTCTTATCCCGTTATATACTTTTTTAGATTTATCATTTTCTGAGGACTCTGTAGAGGGTTGAATATATTCACAAGAGCAAAGGAGAATTGTAAATAATATGAGTATGTAAGGAGATTTCATGACTCTTTTTTAGTAGCCACTTTTTCTAAGAACCATATTGAAATAATACCAATTATCATTAGTCCAATGGCAAAAATTACTTCTTGGTTAAATTCTGATGGCAGGGACCATTGATAGCCCACGACTTTAGATTTTTCACCAAATACTTCAATTATCTCTTCTTTCCAGGGCCATAAAATGGGAAGAGAGCCCAAAATAAAACCGGAAAGTAAAGAGATGGTTTGATCTTTAAATTTTTTAAACACCCATGCTAAAACATGCGAAAATCCTAATAAACCAACTCCAGCACCGATAGCAACGGGAGCAAGAGTTTTAATATCTAATTTGTTCACGGCCTCAATCATTACCAATTGATAATTTCCAAGAAGGATTAAAATAAATGATCCAGAAAGACCTGGTAGTATCATACTACAGGCAGCAATTACACCACACATGAAGAGATACCACAGTTCACTGTTTTCTGTTGCAGGTGTTAGAAAGGTGATTAAAATTGCACTTGCAGCACCTATTATAAAAGTAAGCAATACACTTATGGATATTTTTGAAATGGTTTTTGCAACCGAATAAACGGATGCCAATATTAATCCAAAAAAGAAGGCCCATATGTAAATAGGGTGGTTGATAAAAAGGTAGTCTAAGAGTTTGGCCAAAGTAATGATGCTAATTCCTATACCTAAGAAGACCGCAACTAAAAAACCAAGATTGATATGCTGGGCAAATGCTTTGAATTTTCCAGTAAAGAGCAATTTAACAGCTGTTAGATCAAAAGATTTGATGGAATTTATCAGCGTCTCAAATATACCTGTAATAAGTGCTATTGTCCCTCCAGATACTCCTGGAATAACATTTGCAGCTCCCATGGCAATTCCTTTAAGGCAAAGGATAAAATAATCTTTTAGGGATCTTTCCATCGATAAATTAAATTTCTTCGAGGTAAGCTGGTACACCACCTTTTATGGAGTATACATCTTCGTTATTTAAGTTTAATTTCCTTTTAATGGTATGAATAACTGCGGCTGATTTTCTGCCACTGTTGCAGATGAAAATTACAGGCTTATCTGTAGCTATTTTATCCAATGATGAAAACACAGTTGCTAATGGGATATTTATTCCACCAACATTAAGATCTTCAAATTCATAATCTTCTCGAAGATCTATCAATTGAAAATCTTCATTATTATCAAACTTAACCTTTAATTCTTGAGCAGTTAAAAATTTCATTTGGCTATTATTTAAATTTAGCTACTATTTCTTGTGGGATATTGTCAAAGAAAGTGTCTCCCCTTAAACCTAACCTTAGGCACTCTAAAGGAATAACTTCATTAAAAGCAATGTTTCCAAGATTTACATTGGCTCCAAATTGTTTAATAAACCAAACTTGTTGCGCTTTTTTTGGAGCTTCCCAAAGTATGTTCTCAACTTTTACATTAGCTATTATTTTGTTCACTAAAGAGACATGAGCAGTTCCGTTTGGCCTGTAAATACCTACATTTCCACTTTCTCTGGCTTCAGCAATTACTTTCCATGATCCTGCAGCCAATTCGGTTTGCATCATAGAAATCCACTTCGCAGGACTAATAAAAATACCTTCTTCTTTAGAACCAACTTCTGATAAAACCGTAAAATCTTTGGCAAGATCAGTGATGTACTCACATTTTTTTTCTTGAGTCAATTCAATGGATCCATCAGAAACTTCACAAGTTTCCATGTTATATTTATCCATTAATTTTCGGTAATCATCAAACATTCCTCGAGCAATAAATGCTTCAAAAAGTGTTCCTCCGAAATATGTTCTTATTCCAGCTTCTTTATATATGCTAAGCTTTTTTTCTAAATCCTTGGTAACATAAGATGTTCCAAATCCAAATTTCACCAAATCTGTTAAATGTGAAGATGAGTCAACAAAGTTTTCTGCTTCTCTCCAACTTAATCCTTTATCCATCATCATTGTTAACCCTGTTTCACGAGGAGAACTCTCCCTACTTGGGATATGCGGTAATTCAAAATTCATTACTAATCGTTAAAATTTTCTATTATATCAATTACTTTTTGGAAGTTGACAATCTCTGGGTAATATTCAATTAATTCAGCTAAATGCTCTTTATTATTCGTCATAAGAATGATAAGGTTTTGAATAGCTTCATCAACTTTTCCATTCATCAGCAAATATGCAACTAATCTTGCATTAATCAAGTTATTTTTGGGTTGTTTTTCTAATCCTTCATATAAAGTGATGATAGCTTTTCCGAGGTTTTCATAATCCTTAACCACTTCGGCTTTATCTATCCAGATATCTTCATTTTCTTCGTCATATTCTACTACTTTATCGTAAGCAGTAATGGCTTCATCAAATAATCCAGTTTTAGCTAAGATATCTCCATAGATGTACCAATACTCTGAATTGTTATTTTCTAATTCCAATGCTTTTTTTATGTAAAAAATAGCGGATTGACTTTTGTTTTCAGCCTCATTAATGACCGCCATCCCAGCCCAAGCATCTGCATGGAAAGCATCTAATTTTGTTGCTTTATAATAATTGGATAAAGCCAATTTAGGGTCGCCTAATTTTTCATAGCACTCTCCAATATAATAATATGTCGTAGCATCTGGCTCTTCATAATTAAAGGTCTCTTTGTAAGTTTCAATTGCTTTCTCATATTCTTCTAACAAGGCCAAAGAGTTCGCCTTATTGAAATAAGCTGAAGCAAAATCTTCTTTTATGGCAATTGTAAAATCATAAGCACTAATTGCTTTTTCAAATAAGCTTGCCCTATTATACGCAACACCTAAGTTGTACCAAGCTGAAAAACTATACGGATGTTCTTCTATAAATTCATTAAAGAATTTAATACTGCTATCGGTATCATTTTTAAGGTTATAACAGAATGCTAATTCATATATAACGGTTTCATTTTCTGGGTTTTTTCTCAATAACTTTTTGAGAATCTCTATGGCTTTATCAAATTGATTAAGGTTCTCGTATTCAAAAGCAATGTTAATTTTAATGTTAGCTTTTTCCGAATCACCGCTAATCAATTTCAGTGCTTTATAAAAATTCTCTATGGCTTTATTGTGTTGTCTCAGTTGGCTATGAATACTCGCTTTTATTGAGAAAATTTCTGAATTAAAAGGTTCAAGTAGTTCTAAAGAGCTTAGTATCTCCAAGGCCTTGTTAGGCTTGTGTATAGCAGCTAAGAACTGTGCTTTTTTTAGTTTTAATGTAGAAGATGTTGGATGTTGCAATAAAGAAATGTCAATCGCTTTTTTTGCTTTAGCGACATCACTCTTATCAAGGTAATGGTCTATTAAGGTTTCGAATATTTCAACGTCAAAAAAATACTGCTCATTTTTTTTAAGCATTTGTTCAAATCGATTCAGCGATGCTGCATAATCGCTTTCTTCACTATGTTGACTAAAATTATCTTCCATTCCCTTATATGTAAAGTTAGTTTTTTACTATTAATATAGACAAACTCTCTTGTTTGTTATTAACAAAAAAGTTAACACCATTTATATCAAAAAATCAATTAAATTTGTTCAGCAAAAAAACAAGCATATGACATTAATAAAATCTATTTCTGGTATTAGAGGAACAATTGGAGGGAGACCAGATGAGGGACTTTCCCCTGTTGATATTGTTCGATTTACATCGGCATATGGAACGTGGTTAAAAAACAATAGTAGCAAAAAGCTAAAAGTTGTGATTGGTAGGGATGCAAGAATATCAGGCGAAATGGTTTCTAATATTGTTGTTGGTACCTTACAAGGTTTGGGAATAGATGTGATTGATTTAGGTTTTAGTACCACACCAACTGTTGAAGTAGCAGTTCCTATGGAAGAAGCTGATGGAGGAATTATTTTAACGGCTAGTCATAATCCAAAACAATGGAATGCTTTGAAATTACTAAATGAGAAGGGAGAATTTATCTCCGGAGAGGATGGAACGACATTGCTTCAAATAGCTGAAGAAAATGCATTTAACTATGCTGATGTAGATGACTTAGGATCATATACCAAAGATGAGACCTACATGGAAAAACACATACAGTCAATTTTGGATATGGAATTGGTTGACGTTGAAGCAATAAAAAGTAGGAATTTTAAAGTAGCATTAGATTGTGTTAATTCTACCGGTGGTATATTTTTACCAGCTTTACTTAAGGCTTTGTGTGTAAATGATATTGTTGAATTGTATTGTGAACCAAATGGAGAGTTTCCACATAACCCTGAACCGTTACCAGAAAACTTAACTGAAATAGCTAAGCAGGTTGTTGAGCAAGGAGCTGATTTGGGATTTGTTGTAGATCCAGATGTAGATCGATTGTGTATGGTTTGCGAAAATGGAGAGATGTTTGGTGAAGAGTATACCTTAGTATCAATTGCAGATTATATCTTAAAACATACACCAGGAAACACAGTTTCTAATCTTTCATCGACAAGAGCATTGAGAGATGTGACAGAAAAAAATGGAGGAGAATACTTTGCATCATCCGTAGGTGAGGTAAATGTTGTAACCATGATGAAGGAAAAAAACGCGGTAATTGGAGGAGAAGGAAACGGAGGAGTGATTTATCCTGCATCTCATTATGGTAGGGATGCTTTAGTTGGTATAGCACTGTTTTTATCTCATTTTGCAAAATCGGAAGCATCGACTTGCTCGGCATTAAGGGCTACTTATCCGGATTACTATATCTCTAAAAATAAGATTCAGTTAACACCAGAAATCAATGTCGATGATATCTTAGATAAGATGAAGAACAAATACTGTGATGAAGACGTGAACGATATTGACGGAGTTAAAATAAATTTTGAAAAAGAATGGGTTCATTTGAGAAAATCTAATACTGAACCAATTATTAGAATTTATTCAGAAAGTAAAACGATGGGAGCTGCTGATGAATTAGCTCAGCAGATAATAAGTGATATAAAAGGGTTTATTTAGGGTTTAGGAATCCATTAATTTCTATTACTTAGAAAGTTATATTTAGCATAAATATTTTTCTTTGTACTACAAATGGTAAAGAATATGAAAGTTTATTTAGATAATGCGGCAACAACACCAATTGATCCTGAAGTAGTTGAAGCGATGATTCCCGTTATGAAAGAAAACTATGGGAATCCATCATCGATACATAATTATGGGAGGAAAAGTAGGGCAATTATTGAAAAAGCACGAAAAAAAGTAGCTTCATTTATTAATGCAGCACCATCAGAAATATTTTTTACTGCAGGAGGAACTGAGGCGGACAACATGGTGCTGAGAAGTGCTATTGATGATTTAGAGGTAAACCATATCATTACATCACAGATTGAACATCATGCTGTTATTGATACTGCAGAGTTAATGAATGAGAGAAAAGGGGTTAAGCTTAGCATTGTTAATGTTGATGACAAAGGGTTTGTAGATATTAATCACTTAACACAGCTTTTAGAGGAGAATAAGGATTTAAAAACATTGGTTTCTTTGATGCATGCCAATAATGAAATTGGAAGTCTCTTGCCCTTGAAAAAAGTAGCAGATTTGTGCAATGAGCATGGAGCTTATTTTCATTCTGATACAGTTCAAACAATGTGTCATTATAAAATTGATGTTAAGGAGTTAGACATCCATTTTGTTACTTGTTCTGCTCATAAATTTCATGGACCGAAAGGAGTAGGATTCTTATACATTAATGAGAATATTCAAATTAAACCCATGATAACTGGTGGAGCACAAGAACGTAATATGCGTGCAGGTACAGAGAACATACATGGAATAGTAGGGTTACTTAAAGCGATGGAAATTGCTCATAGAGATATGGAGGGTCATGAAAAACACATTAAAGGATTAAAGTATTATATGGTTGAACGACTTAAAGAAGTACTTCCAGAAATTGAGTTTAATGGAGACCCTTTAGGAGAAAGTTTATACACTGTTTTAAACGTACATTTCCCATCATCAGAAATGGATGAAATGTTTATCTATAATTTAGATATTGAAGGAATTGCTGCCTCTGGAGGAAGTGCTTGTTCTTCAGGGAGTGCTGTTGGGTCTCATGTTTTAAACCATATGGGAGTTGATATGGATAGTCCTTCAATCCGTTTTTCATTTAGTAAATACAACACCAAAGAAGAAATTGATTATACTGTTAACGTAATTAAAGAGCTTTTTGCAGTTACTGTTTAATAAAACTCTATGAAGATTACTTTTTTAGGAACCGGAACATCACAAGGCGTACCAGTTATTGCTTGTGATTGTGAGGTCTGTTTATCTGAGAATGAAAAAGATAAACGACTCAGAACTTCTATTATGATAGAAGATAAAGGGAAAGTAATTGTAGTTGATACGGGCCCAGATTTCAGGCAACAAATGCTTAGAGCAAAGGTACAGCAGTTAGATGCCGTAGTATTTACTCATGAACATAAAGATCACATTGCAGGGTTAGACGATGTTCGTGCTTTTAATTTTAAGCAGAAAAAGGATATGGACATTTATGCTACACCTGAAGTCCAAACTGCTTTAATCAGGGAATTTCACTACGCATTTGCTGAGTTTAAATATCCCGGAGTACCAAGTTTAGCGTTGCATACTATTGAAGATGATGTGTTCAATATTGGTGATATAGCGTTAAACCCGATAAATGTATGGCATTATAAAATGCCAGTTAAAGCATTTAGAGTGAACAACTTTACCTACATCACTGATGCAAATAGGATAGAGGATGATGAGCTGGAAAAAATAAAAGGTTCAGAGGTTATTGTGATTAATGCCTTAAGAAAAACAGATCATATTTCTCATTTTAAATTATCCGAGGCAGTTGCATTACTTGAAAAATTGAAGCCTAAAAAGGCCTACTTGACACATATCAGTCATTATTTAGGAAAACACGATGAGGTACAAAAAGAGCTACCTGATTTTATTCAGATAGCTCATGATGGATTAGTATTGGATATTTAATTATTCCTCAACAGGTTTATCCATTTCTTCAGCAGTTTCTATTTGTTTTGCTAATGTCCAACCATCCGTATTGGTAGTTAATAGCCAAACATTGTTTTGTTTTCTAAATACTTGGACATGAACTCCAAAAGTATTTTCAAAAGTATTCTCCACATCACTTACAAGCATATCTTTGGTAATTATAATATCACCTTCGTTATGGATGGTTCTAATATCTCCTAATTTTTTAGTGTTTTCAATTAAATCCTTCTTCGTAGAACTTTCTCCAGTCTTATGAGGCTTGGTAAAAAATTCAATTTTTATGAATTTAAATACATCTAAAAATTCGTCTTGAATTTCTTTAATCGTCTTTGAGTCATCTATGTGTAGCTTCATTTTTAATGAGTTTAATGTTGGCTATAAAGTTGGATTTAATTGTTGATGATTAAAATGATGGGCATCATTAAAGCATAAAAAAAAAGGAGCATTTTGCTCCTTTTTTTTACTTCTCAACTTTTTCCTTTTCTTTTTTGTTTCTGAAGACAAATTTTCCATCAAACTCGTCTAACAATATTTTAGCATCAGGTTTTACTTTTCCAGCTAATATTTCTTTGGATAGTTCATTTAACACCCTCTTTTGAAGCACTCTTTTAACTGGTCTGGCACCAAATTGAGGATCATAACCCAATTCAGCTATCGTAGCTACAGCTTCATCTGTGAAATCAAGTTGGACATCATTTTTTGTTAGCATGTTTGCTAAACCTTTTAACTGCAATACCACTATTTTGTGAATGTCTTCTTTAGTTAAAGGAGTGAACATAATTGTCTCATCAATTCTGTTTAAAAGCTCAGGTCTTATGGTTTTCTTCAACAAACCAAATACTTCAATTTTTGTTCTTTCAATAATATTATCTCTATCGACTTCACCTAAATCTTCAAAATTTTCTTGAATTAAATGTGAGCCCAAATTGGAAGTCATAATAATAATGGTGTTTTTAAAATTGACGACTCTCCCTTTATTATCTGTTAATCTTCCATCATCCAACACTTGTAATAAAACATTAAAAACATCCGGATGAGCTTTTTCAATTTCATCTAAGAGAATAACGGAATAAGGTTTTCTTCTAACGGCTTCTGTAAGTTGTCCGCCTTCATCATATCCAACATACCCAGGAGGGGCCCCCAACAATCGAGATACAGAATGTTTTTCTTGATATTCGCTCATGTCAATTCTTGTCATGGCATTTTCATCATTAAACAAAAATTCACTTAATGTTTTTGCCAATTCTGTTTTACCAACTCCTGTGGTGCCCAAAAAAATGAAAGATCCTATAGGCCTTTTTTCATCTTGTAAGCCAGCCCTGCTTCTTCTTACGGCATCAGCTACTGCAGTTATTGCTTCTTCTTGGCCAATTACCCTTTTATGTAACTCTTCTTCCAGACGAAGTAATTTTTCTCGCTCACTTTCTATCATTTTAGAAACTGGAATTCCTGTCCATTTTGAAATGACTTCTGCAATTTCTTCCGTAGAAACTTCCTCCTTAATCATTTTAGAATTGGCTTGTATTTCTATTAAATCTGATTTAAAATTTTCCAACCGCTCTTCGGCTTCTTTGGTTTTTCCGTAACGTATTTCAGCAACTTTTCCAAAATCACCAGAGCGTTCAGCTTGTTCTGCTTCGTATTTTAAATTTTCTAAATCTTCTTTGGCTTTTTGAATGCCTTCAACTACATCTTTTTCTGCTTGCCATTTGGCACTTAAACTATTTTTTTCTTCATTAAGGTTTGCTAATTCTTCTTTTATCTTTTTTAGTTTTTTATCGTCTTTTTCCCTTTTAATGGCTTCACGCTCAATTTCCAACTGCATTATTTTTCGTTCAATTTCATCCAATGCCTCAGGTTTCGAATTGATTTCCATCCGTAATTTTGAAGCTGCCTCATCAATTAAATCAATGGCTTTGTCTGGTAAAAAACGATCAGAAATATAGCGCTGTGAAAGTTCTACAGCAGAGATAATGGCAGCATCTTTTATTTGTACCTTATGATGATTCTCGTATTTTTCTTTAATTCCTCTTAAAATAGAAATGGCATCTTCCGTATTTGGTTCATCAATCACCACTTTTTGAAAACGTCTTTCCAAGGCTTTATCTTTCTCAAAATATTTTTGGTATTCATTCAATGTTGTTGCACCAATTGCTTTTAGTTCACCTCGAGCCAATGCCGGTTTTAAAATGTTAGCGGCATCCATAGCTCCTTCTCCGCCACCGGCTCCAACCAGGGTATGGATTTCATCAATAAACATAACAATATCTCCTTCAGCACTGGTTACTTCTTTTACTACAGCTTTTAATCTTTCTTCAAACTCACCTTTGTATTTAGCTCCAGCAATTAGGGCTCCCATGTCTAATGAAAATATTTGTTTGTCTTTTAAATTCTCAGGAACATCGCCAGTGATTATTCGATGGGCTAATCCCTCAGCAATAGCTGTTTTACCAACGCCTGGTTCTCCTATTAATATCGGATTGTTCTTAGTTCTTCTTGATAAGATTTGTAGAACTCTACGTATTTCTTCATCTCGACCAATAACGGGATCTAATTTATTTTCCTTGGCTAACTCGTTTAGGTTCTTTGCATATTTTTTCAAAGCATTATATTGTTCTTCTTGACTTTGAGAAGTTACATTACCACCTTTTCTTAATTCTTTGATGGCAGCTTTCATTTCTTTTTCTTTTACACCACTATCCTTTATTAATTGAGAAATGGTATCTCCTGTACTTAATAGGCCTAATAAAAGGTGTTCAATAGAAACATATTCATCCTTAAACTCTTTTAGTAAGGATGATGCTTTTTGCAAAGCTTTATTTGAATTTTGAGATAAATATTGATCTCCTCCAGTAACTTTAGGGTAGGATTCTACTATTTTATCCAATGCTAATTTGAGCGTATTTAGGTTAACGCCTAATTTTTGTAAGATAAATGGAGTCACATTTTCGTCAACTTCCATGATACCCTTTAATATATGACCAGTCTCAATAGACTGTTGCTGCATTCCAGTAGCGATTTGTTGTGCCTGCTGAACTGCTTCTTGTGATTTTATTGTAAAATTGTTAAAGTTCATAGCATCTAAGTTTTAGTTCATTTAATACCCATCAAAATGCAATCCAATTGAGTTTTTGAGCTTTTTTCAGAAAATATGTCAGAAAAAAGGCTGACATTATGTTAAATTGACATATTCATTCATTTTAATTTTAATCCAATAAGAATTGATATTTTTGATAAAAATTTAAAAACAAAATAAAATGGCTGAATATCAACAAATGGACATGCCCGAATTTCCAAAAAACGGGAAAAAAATTATAATAACTGTAGTTATAGTAATATTTTTAATAATTGGGTTTTGGAAAAGCTCTGTAACAATAGGAGCAGGAGAGTCAGGGGTGCTATTTAAAACATTTAGCGGAGGTATTGATACAGAGAATACTTATGGTGAAGGGTGGCATCTAATTGCTCCATGGAATGATATGATTACTTATGAAGTTAGACAGCAAGAAGTATTAGAGGATATGGCAGTTCTTTCTTCAAATGGATTGGAAATATCATTAGAAGTTTCTTCATGGTATCAACCAATTTCTGCAGATTTACCTAAATTGCACAAAGAAAAAGGAAGTAGTTATTTAGATAGGGTTATAAAACCAGCAATTCGTTCTGCAAGTAGAAGTGTTATTGGAAGGTATACTCCAGAAGAAATTTATTCAACGAAGAGAGATGCAATACAATCAGAAATTTTTGTAGAGACTAAAAAAATATTAGATAAGCAATACATACAATTAAATGAAGTATTGGTAAGAGACATTACTTTACCTCCTACTATTAAAACGGCTATTGAGAGTAAACTGAAACAAGAACAAGAATCATTAGAATATGAGTTTAAGCTTCAGAAAGAGAAGAAAGAAGCAGAAAGGGTTAAAATTGCTGCACAAGGTAAGGCGGATGCAAATAGAATCTTAAATGCATCTTTAACACCTAATATTTTGAAAGAAAAAGGTATTGAGGCGACATTAAAATTATCCAAATCACCAAACACCAAAGTTGTTGTTGTTGGTGGTAAGGATGGATTGCCATTAATTTTAGGGAATAATTAGAGTTTTACTATAAACAAGTAATCCCCTCATTTTATGAGGGGATTTTTAATATATAACAATATGAAAAATACAATTGTCTTATCGGTTATCGTTTTAATTATTTCTTCTTGTGGGTTAGGAAGAGAGAAAGAAGAAGTGATCATAGAAGGGAAGTATAAAATGAAGGTACCTACTAATATGAGTGAGACCTTTGATTTAAATGATGATGCCTCGCTACAATACCAAAACCTATTCAATGAATTGTATTTGATTGTTATTGATGAAGATTTAGCTGATTTTAATGCTTCTTTAGAAGAAAATGAATTAGAGGAACTTTATTCGGCTGATTTAGAGGGACATTGTAACCTATTAATAGATGCTTTTGCCATGGAAGTAGACATTACAAATGAATCAGAACCTGTAGATCTTGAGATTAATGGATTACCAGCCAAGCAGGTTGAATTAGAAGCATATATGGAAGGTCTTGATGTTTATTATTGCTATACTTTTATTGAAGGGAAGAACAATTTTTATCAAATTTTGTCGTGGACTTTATTAGATGAAAAGGACCAGCATGCTAAAATTTTGAAAAAAATACCTTTAACTTTTGAAGAATTATAGGCTTATTTTACATTGAAACTCAATAGCTTTTTATCCTCAATAAAACATTCTATTTTATCATTAATTTTAACTGGACCAACACCAACAGGCGTTCCTGTAAAGATAATGTCGCCAATTTTTAAGGTAAAAAATTTAGAAACATGTGATACAACTTGATTAAAGTTAAAGAGCATGTCTTTTGTATTTCCTTGTTGTTTAGATACTCCGTTTACCTGTAAACTAAAATTAAGGTTATTGATGTCTTCAAATTGATCAATGCTTACAAACTTACTAATAGGAGCAGAGCCATCAAATGCTTTTGCTTTCTCCCATGGCAACCCTTTTTCCTTACACTGTTGTTGAATGTCTCGAGCAGTAAAATCTACGCCAACCGCAATCTCATTATAATATTTATGTGCAAATTTTTCTTCTATGTGTTTTCCCAAACGACTAATTTTAATTACAACTTCAACTTCGTGCTGAACATCTTTAGAGAAACTTGGATAGACGAAAGGATTTTTCTTGGGTAATAGAGATGTATCTGGCTTTAAAAAGAATACGGGTTCTTTAGGTATAGGATTGTTTAATTCCTTTGCATGGTCAATGTAATTCCTTCCTATACAAATGATTTTCATTTATGAATTAAATTTGTTTTTAAGCATGTCTAATTTATCTGCAGTAACTTCTGTAGAATTAGGCTTTGATTTTTTTGCTTGGGGTTTAGGCTTAAAAGTTGGTTTTGAAGCGGGCTTCATCTTACTTTTAATTTCTTTTAATACTTTTTTAGTGTATAATGGGAAGTCACCATTCATCATCCAGTTAAAGTAACCTGGTTCTTTTTCAAGGATTTCTGTAACAGCCTTTCCTTTATGCTTTCCAAAGTTAAAAACTTCTATGTTTTTACTATTGTAAACAATTCTTCCAAGTAAATCAACATTGTTAGTCATCTGAGAAAACTGACTCAAAAACTCGGTATCGTTTTTTAAATCACTGTACTTTTCTATCTGAGCCTCTAAAATTTCATAAGTAGCTGTTGTATCAGCTTCAGCACTGTGGGCATCGGTTAAGTCTTTGTTGCAATAAAACTTATAAGCCGCAACTAACGTACGTTGCTCCATTTTATGAAAGATATTTTGTACATCAACTAACTTTCTATTAGCTACATTAAAATCAATTTTTGCTCTTAAAAATTCTTCTGCTAAAAGTGGGATATCGAACCTGTTCGAATTATAACCTGCTAAGTCACATCCATTAATAAACTCATTTAGTTCATTTGCAACATCATTGAATGTAGCCTTACCTTTTACATCTTCATCTTTAATGCCATGAATTTCAGCAGCTTCTTTAGAAATAGGAATAGTAGGGTTAAGGAGCTTTGTTTTAACTTCTTTATCGCCATTAGGCATAATTTTAACGATAGAAATTTCTACAATTCTATCAGAAGCAATATTCAAACCTGTTGTTTCTAAGTCAAAGAAAGCAAGTGGTTTTGTAAGTTTTAAGTTCATGAAGGGTAAGGTATTTATTTTGTAACAGTAAACTCTTTTGTCATAAAAGGAACAAAATCACTTTTACCTTTTATAACAATGTCTTCATTTTTTGGGGCGAATCCGGGAGCATCTATCATAATGGTATAGCTTCCTGGAAGAAGTGTTATCAATAGTCCACCATTTTTAGAGCTTGGGGTGTAATGCCTTTCTTCTTGAGTTCTGTTGTTGGTAATGATTACAAAAGCATCTTTAATCGCCTCTGTAGATCCCATTTCTAATATTTTAGATTTGATGATAGTCTCTCTAGCATCAAACTCATTAAAAGTCACCTTATAAATATCTTGAAACCCTTTACTATCTTTTCTCCAGGCAGAAACGTAAGCATGCCTTTTATCTTCAGTAAAAGAGATGCAAATGTCATCTCGTGTAGTGTTTAATGGATAACCAAGATTCTCGGCTTTACTCCATTTATTCGTTTCAGGGTCCCATGTAGATTTAAAATAATCATAACCACCAATACTATTATGTCCTTTTGAAGAAAAATAAAGTGTTGTTCCATCATAAAATAGATTAGGAAAATCCTCATCATATTTTGTATTTACATTTTCGCCTAAGTTTTGGGGTAGGGCCCATTCACCTGTTGGTAATTTACGGGTCATATAAATGTCTTTTCCTCCTAAACCATTTTCTCTATGACTAGCAAAAAACAGTGTATTTCCATCAGCGGAAACGGTTGCAGCACTCTCAAATCCCTTTGAATTTACATTGTCACCCATTTTTACTTTTTTCTTAAACTTAAAATCTTTGATACTGGCTTCATAGATGTCACCTTTGTTTTTGATGTCATCGAAATAAATAAAGAGCTTATCTGCATTGTATGATAAACCTACGGCTTGGTCATCATAAGTTGAATTAATCATTGAGTTCCCTTTTTTCGCCACACTAAATTCACCGTTGACTACTTTACTATAGTTAATTGCTGAAGGGTAGTAACCATCAAATTCTTTTACCCCACTTTTTCTTCTTGAAGTAAATACCATAAACGATTCATCTGGAGTTACAAAAGGGTAGTAGTCTGGGTACTCAGAATTTATATTATCGCCAGCATTTTCAAATGTTACATCAACCGGAGCTTGCATAATTTTCATCGCATTCTTAACCATCTGCATTTCTCTATCAACTTGATGAATTTTAGTTCCTTGTCCTTCAGTTATGTATTGGTTAAAAACATCAAGAGCTTCTTCAAATTGCAAATTATAATGATAGGCTTTTCCAAGATAGAACTTAACATCTGGATCAGATTTACGTTCTGCAGCTTTTTCTAAGTATTTAATGGCATCAGTTTTATCTCTTTCGGTGAATAATACACATAATCCTGCTTTGTAAGGATATTCATCATTCTTAGGATCTTTATCCATCAATTTTACATACACTTTTAATGCGTCAATGTAATTCCCAAATTTAAAATGTTCTTTTGCATCTTCTGGTACCGCCTTTTGAGCCATAGCAGAATGCAAAAGCATTACTGACAATAAACTTAATATGTATCGTTTGTAGGTCCTCAAATAAACAAATTTGATTAGTTAAATTGCAAAATCAATACCAAAACATAAATGTATTACTTTTTTGGGTATTTAAAAAGAAAATGAGAGACTGTAAAGGCGATTACTTTATATCTATTTTAACGTATTGGAATTTTTTGTACTTCTCAGTGTTTTTATAATCTCCACTATACTTTGGACCACTTACATAAGAATTAATAGCGTTGACAACAATATCGTCTTTATTTACGCCTTTATCAGTTAACAGTTTAACGATTAATTTTTTTGCATCGTCACCCCTTTCTGAAGCCAATTTAATATTGGTTCTAAATTCTTTTGTTGATACTCTTGACGCACTCGATTCTATGCTTATGAATATTTTCTTTCCATTTTTGGTTTTATTCGTAGCAGCATTCAACATTTTCAAGAATTCAGCATTCGAAGCATTTATCTCCTTTAGATTGTAACCAAAGAACTCTTGATATGAACCAATAATCTCTCCTGATGATAGATTAACATCATTTATTAAATTAGAGTCATTATTTGTTGGAACATCTACATTTGTTGGAACATCTGCAATGATTTTTGCTACCTTAATGGTGTCAGATTCATTTAGCCCAAGTTTATTACTGGTTAAGGTTATAATTTGATAGGTCTCTTCTTCTTTTTGAAATTGATTTAATTGGATTTTTACATCAGACTCTGATGAAGTGTTTGGCAATTCAATGAAGACGATTTGTTTTTCATATTCTGGAGCTTCAACTATTAACTCATGTTTTCCTGTGTTTTCAGTTGTGATAGAAAATTTACCTTCATCAGTTTGGTATGTTCCTAAAGTGTTATCTGAACTAACGTTTTTCATTGTGATGGATCCATTGTTAAGAGGAGCATCACTATTATCAACTAATAATCCATTTACAGCATTTGTAATTTTTGTTGGACAGTGCATGCATAAGCTATAAATGTCCATTCCACCTATTCCTCCATCTCGAGCAGAGGCGAAAAACCCATTTTTTGCATCCTTATCTAAAACCATATAGATATCATCTACAGCGGAATTAATAGGAATCCCCATGTTTTCAGGAGAACCCCAGTTACCGTTTGTCAGTTGGCTTTTAAAGATGTCATATCCACCAATACCTTCGTGACCTTTCGATGAAAAATAAAGTGTATTACCATCTTCTGAAAGATAAGGGGAGTCTTCATCAAATTTAGTATTAATTGTTTCACCCAAATTTTCCGCTGTACTCCAATTCCCCTCGCTATTTTTTACAGATTTATAAATGTCTTTTCCACCTATTCCATCTTTACGATAGGATACAAAGAAAATGGTGTTCCCATCTTTTGAAAGACAAACACTAGGAATGTTATATTGACTAGAGTTTATATTTTTATCTAATTCGACTAATTTTGACCACTTACCATTTTCTAAAATTGATTTCCAGATAACATCATCTTTGTAAGTGTATAATGTTTTTCCATCTGAAGAGTAGATTATACCAGCATCGTGTTTTTTTGAGTTTAAATTCTTAGGAATATATTTTTCAATTTCAGCTTGATCCGTTATTAATTCCCATTCATCATTTGCTTTTTTCGCAACATACACATTTTCGTATGGTAGTAAATCTTTATCTGTTTTTTTACTATTACCTATTTTTCTTCTAGAAGTAAAAAGAAGTACGTTATCATTTTCTTTTAATACAGGTGCATATTCGCCATAAGAGGAGTTAATTTTATTGGATAAATTGGTAACAACAATATTTTCATTTTTGTCAGCTAAATACTTTTTTCCATTGTCACTAATCTTAATGTAATATTCTGATTGTTTCATGAGCTCTTGCCCAGATTTAGAATTCGTCTTAATAAAGGGCTTAAATTTATTAAAAGCTTCTCTTGATTTTTCATACTCACCATTAAAGTGATATGCTCTTGCTAAGTAATAATATATTTCCGGGATAGTGTCTTCTTTAGAGTTAGCTAAAGTTGCTTCGAAGAGTGGAATACATTTAGCTCTTTCAAAATCTGCAAAATAAAAACTTAAGCCTCCTTCAAAATTATAAATTTCATCTGTTGCATTCATTTCAACTAACTTTAAATAGTTAGCCTGTGCGTTTTTAAAATCTTCGTTGGCAAGCTGTTTTTTAGCTTTTTTATACAATCTTTTTTCCTCTTTAGTCGGTTTTTGGGAGTAACAAGTACCAGCCAATAACAAAATGCTTAGTACTGTTCCAAAAACAGTTGTAAGCAGGCTTTTAGAATTATGAACACCGAAAGATTGATTTTTCATAGATGGCTCCTTATCTTATCTTAATAATAACATACTGGTATTTTTCATACACACTTGTATTATTAAAGTCGCTGTTATACTTGGGGCCAGCAACATTAGAATTAACGTTAGTAATGATGATGTTTTCTTTTTTAACGCCTTTTGCTAATAACGATTTCATAATGCTCTCTTTTGCAGCATTAGCCCTTTTTGAAGCTAAATTAGAATTTGTTCCATAGGTTTTCGTTGGAACATGAGACGCACTAGATTCGATTTCAATAGTAATTTTACCAGTTGATTTTAACTTATCATAGGCTTTGTTTACCATGTCTTTATATTTTGCATTAGAAGTGTTTACACTTTTAACGTTATAATTAAAGTACTCTTGGTAAGAAGCTATGATATTTCCAGTTGGCGTATAGTTTGTATTAACATCGTTTGTACTGTTATTAGCCGATAAACCTTCAATTTGTTTCTTAAGATCATCTATAATTGCTTCTAAAGCAGCAACTCTACTGTCGTTCGTATTATCTGTTGCTGTATTGGTATTGTTTAAACTTTTAGCCAATTGGTCTTTAAGTTCTTCAATTTGAGCTTTTAAAGTGTTTATTACCGCTTTTAATTTTTCTAACTCTGCATTTTTATCATAATTCCAGTTGTTATCATTATTATTAGTGTTAGAATTATTGTTGTTGGTATTTGTATTATTGTTGTTATTAGCAACATTGCTTGTGTCTCCAGGATCACCAAATACAACATCATCTAAATTAATCCCTCTATTAATTTCTTGATAAGCAGAAATTGGCGGAATGTATAAGTCCTCTTCTTGTTTAAATCCGGCAGCGGAATAAACAATGTGATAATCATTTCCTGGTTCTAAAATAATACTGAATTTACCATCTTTCTTACGTGGTTTGTATATTTTTTCTCTTTCATCTGTTTCGTTATTTGTAACAGTGATAACAGCATCATCTGGTGTTTGTTCTTGTCCGATAACTTTAATGTAACCAGTTAACAGTGTTAATGGTTTGGCAGAAGCATCTTCTAAGGATATTTTATAAATATCTTTTTCTCCATACCCTTTTTCTTGAAAAGAAGAATAATAACCTCTTTTTCCATCTGCTGAGGTTACAAAAAATACATCATTGTCAGTTGAGTTCACTGGGTATCCCATGTTTACCGGTTTAGACCAGTTTCCAGCATCATCTTTTATAGAATAAAAAATATCGTAAGCACCTATGCTATTGTGTCCTTTAGAACTAAAGTACATGGTTTTTCCATCAGGGTGAATAAACACTCCATCTTCGTCATATGGTGTATTAATTACATCTCCAATATTTTGAGCTTTTGCCCATTCACCATTTGGCAATTTTTTACACATGTAAATATCTTGTCCTCCCAGTCCCTTTTTTCGATCACTAACGAAATAAAGAAAATCACCATCAGGAGAGATGTGAGCATGAGTTTCTCTTGATTCAAGATTAATGTCTGATCCTAATTTACTTGGAATAGACCATTCTCCATCTTCTAAATTACTGATATAGATATTACCATCTCCATCATCATCCTTGTAAATGAATAATGTTTGCCCATCAGTTGAAATATTTACTGTGGCCTCATGACCTTCTGTATTAATTCCTAATAATTCTGGTTCTGTCCATACTCCATCATAATTGTGAGATACATAAATGTCTTCATAATGCTTACCATCTGAAACATCTTTGATGTAGTAATTAGAACTGTCTTTTCTAATTCTACGTGAAGTAAAATATATTGTAGATTCATCAATTGACAAAACTGGGCTATAATCTCCAGCAGGAGAGTTAATCAAACTTCCCATGTTACTAACTTTAATGTTAACAGGGTTCTCTACAGCAATTTTTGCATTTTTACATTGATCAATATGGTGGTCAACTTCGTTAAACAGGTAATGTTTTTTTGTAATCTTTTCTTTAAACGAGTTATAATTAAGCATTGCGTTATCCAATTCATAGTTGATATGGTAAGCCCTTGCTAAATAAAAGTAAGATTCGATGGGTGATTTTTTTTCTGAAGATGAAAATGGGTCGTAATTCTTTGTTGTGTTTTGAACCGCCTTTACCAGGTAGTTCAAAGCTTTTCTTTTATCGTTTGCAGAATGGATATAACAAACACCAACTTTGTAGTTCACGTTGAAGTTAGCCGGTTGTTCAGCTTGTAATTTTAACCATATGGGTAAAGCCACATTGTATTGGTTTTCTTCCATCAACGTATTGGCTTCCAAAAAACTTTGTCTAAATGTCTCGTCTTGAGCATTAAGGTTGATCAATGCAAAGCTAAAAGTAATTATTAGGGCTATCTTTTTCATGAGTTAAATCCTCTCGTATTTTATATATAGTTGCAAATATATTTTATTTGTACCTTATTTCAAATTATAAATGTCAACAATAAGTTCTACCAATTTATTAAAATTCTCGATTAACATCAAATTCTTCAAGATAATCAGCTACTTTTCTAACAAACATGCCGCCTAAAGCACCATCTACAACTCTATGGTCATAGGCATGTGATAAGAACATTTTATGGCGAATAGCAATGGCATCTCCACTTGGTGTCTCAATAACAGCTGGCTTCTTTTGTATTGCTCCCACAGCCATAATAGCTACTTGTGGTTGATTTATAATTGGTGTTCCCATAACATTTCCAAAAGAACCTACATTGGTTACCGTATAAGTTCCTCCAGCAATATCATCAGGATTAAGTTGATTATTTCTTGCTCTGTTTGCTAAATCATTGACCGCTTTGGTTAAACCAACTAAATTTAATTGATCCGCATTTTTAATAACAGGAACAATTAAATTACCAGAAGGTAGAGCAGTAGCCATACCTAAGTTGATGTTTTTTCTTTTAATGATGTTGTCGCCATCAACAGAAATGTTAATCATAGGAAAATCTTTAATCGCTTTTACAATGGCCTCCATGATAATTGGAGTGAAAGTGATTTTTTCGTTTTCTCTTGTTATAAATTCGTTTTTAACTTTGTTTCTCCAGTTTACTATGTTCGTCATGTCTGCTTCCACATATGAAGTTACATGAGGGGATGTTTGTTTAGACATCACCATATGATTAGCAATGAGTTTTCTCATTCTATCCATCTCAATGATTTCATCACCAGCAGAAACAGAAACATTAGCCTGTTGTGGTTCAGATTTAACCTGAGGTTGTGGCTTTGCAGCTCCATTTGTTGAAGTTGAGGTAGAAGTAGCAACCTCTTGTGTTCTATTTGGCAAGTAATTTAGAATGTCTTTTTTCGTCACTCTTCCATCTTTACCAGAACCATTAATTGTTTCAAGCTCATTAAGCGAAACACCTTCTTTTTCGGCAATACTTCTCACCAATGGTGAATAAAATTTACCTGTATCTGAATTCTTTCCGATTTTTTCTGCAATAGCAGGAGCAGTTATTGTAGCGCTTTCAGCAACTACTGGTGTTTCAAGCACTGGAGCTGACGTTTCTTCTTTTACGACTTCTTTTTGAGGTTCAGCACTTGGTGCATCAGCAGCAGCTTCACCTTCAGCGCCAATTATAGCAATTGCTTCACCTACTTGAACAACATCACCTTCATTAAATAGTTTTTTAATCAAAACTCCTTCAGCGGTCGAAGGAACTTCAGAATCCACTTTGTCAGTTGCAATTTCTACTACAGATTCATCTGCCTCAATGGTATCACCTACCTCCTTCAACCAACTTGTAATAGTTGCTTCTGCTACACTTTCACCCATTTTAGGCATTATCAATTCAACTTGCGCCATATGCTATTTAATCCTTTTAAATTGTATTTTTCTGAAAGCTACAAAAATAGCTTAAAAAATCTATTTTTCTAAGTATTTTGGCTATAATTTAGTGGTTTAATAATGGATTAAGAATGAGGTTAAAATATTTGATCATTCCCCTATTTTTCCTTTTGATTTTGGACGTGTCAGCTCAAAAATCTAAGGTGAAGAAGTTCAAGCAATTGAGCTCTCCAGAAAAGTGCTGGGTAATTTGCCATCCTTTTGTGGCTAAAAAAGCGTTGAAGATTACCGAGGAAGCAAGAAAAGTAACAAAATCTGTGATGCAAGAAAAGTTGCTGAGTGGGAACGGAAATAGTGGACAAATAGATGCTTTTAGACATGCTTTTTGGATGGCAAGTTTAACACATGAAATAGGATGGAAAAGAGCGAAAAAATTAGGAAAAGCACATGAAAAAGGGAATTATAAAACCTATAAGAAAGGAGAATTAGAAGATGGGGTGCTTCCCGATAAAGCTGCTTCTGATATGGATTTTTTTAATAATGGAGTAGGTATAAAAATTGGACGAATGACGGATACTTTTGAATTTAAATACTTAGTAATAGAAGCCGTTAAGGAAGGAAGGTGTAAAATTATTAAAAAAGATGAAGTGGGTAATTTTTTAAATTGTGATGGAAGTATTATCCCAGAGGAACACCTTAAAGGAAAATGGGAAAATGAGAAATGTTTAGTTAATTCAGATGATTAACCAATGGCATTTTTCGCTAACTTCTCATAATGGGGTGTGCATTCCTCTAATAAAGGATTTAATGACTCAGGAAAATGCTCAGTCTTGGGTTTATAAGGAATGTAGCCGGTCGATTGATGTACATTATGATACCAATATTTAGCCCATACGCCATCTTCTTTTCGAGCACCAGGAACCCACCTTAGCATATTTTGGTCAAAATTAATTCCAATCTGTTCACAAAATTGAGTGAGCACCTTTTCTGGGTTGAGTAATATCTTTTTAGAATCTAAAATGACATACTTGATTTGATGCTTATCGAAATAATCCACTAATTCAGTATGTAAGGCATAACCAATGTCATTGATTGTAGGGTTTTCAATAACTTTTGCAAATGAGGGTATCATTTCTTTCGGATCGCGAGTTAGAATTACGTTCACTACATCTTTCATAAAAGAACGATCTAAACCTAATAAATGGTGTGTCATGTTCTTGAAGAAAAGAACTGATTTGTCATGGTAACCCATCATCATTTCAATTACTTTTTTTCCATTATTTTCTTGTGAAGCGATTACATCATCAGCTCCAGGGTGATATTCATCAGCGTTGGTATTGCACAGGTAATACGCATATAATGGTTCGTCAAAAACAGTAGTGTCATTTCTCTGAGCAAAAGAATACATAAGGGTGGTTGAGATGTTTCTTGGCCCAGACCACAAACATATTCTTGTTATACCATCTTTTGATTTCATTTTTTATCAATTTCTTCTTGAATCAATTGGTGATACAATTTACTCAGTTTTTTTGTAAAATCGCCATAATTTCCTTCACCGATAGTTCTCCCATCAATTTTAGTTACGGGTGTTAATCCTCCAAAAGTGCCAGTTACGAATGCTTCCTGAGCACCATAAATATCATATAAAGAGAAATTCTTTTGTTTACAGGGGATGTTGTTTTTAGCACAAGCTTCAATCACTTTGGCTCTTGTAATCCCATTCATACAATATTGACCAGTAGAAGTCCATACTTCATTGTCTTTTACAATGAAAAAGTTAGTGGCATTACATGTAGCAACAAACCCATTGGCGTCTAACATTAGAGCTTCATCTGCTCCAGCTTCAATGGCCTGAACCAAAGCTTGGACTTCATGAAGTTTACTATGACAGTTTAATCTTGGGTCAAGGTAATCTGGGGAGCCTCTCCTAACAGTTGATGTAAATAATGTAATTCCTTTTTCTTGGCTTTCTGTTGAAGCTTTTTTATGTTCTGCAATAATGACCACATTCGGGCCTGAAATTGTTAATCGAGGATCTTGAGAAGGTGTCTTTTTTATGCCGCGGGTTATCATGGTACGGACATGAACATTGTCGTGCATATCGTTAGCATTAATTGTCTTCCATATATTCTCAGTGAGTTCCTCTTTTGTAAACGGTAAATTCATGCCAATAGTGGCTGCAGCCTCCCACATTCTGTTGAGGTGTAAATCCAAGAAAACCAATTTGTCATTATGTAAACGAAGCGCTTCCCATATTCCGTCACCTACTAAATAGCCACTATCAAAAACGGAAATTTTAGCGTCATCTCTAGCTAATAATTCTCCATTAATAAAGATTTTAATGGCTGCATTTCTTTTGTCTGCCTCTGCATTGTGTGTTCCGTGTACCATATTATTTTGGTTCTAATGTCATTACGTAATCATAGCTCTCATCCAATAGCTCACAAAATAATTTTTGGTCTTCTAAGAGCGCATCTGGAATTAAGATGTATCCTTTCATTGTTGCTCCATAAGACTTGTAGAAGGTAGTCTCAAATTTTTGAAAATAGTTCTCTTGCACCTCTTTAGAGAACCGAATGCCAAACTGTGCATCCTTGTTTAACAAAGAAAACATGTAGCCATTAGCCGAAGTATAGGGCATGGTTTTGCCTTTTCTTTCAAATCTCGTGCACTGTGCAACAAGTTCGTCATAAAGCTTTAATCTTTCTTTCCACATAAAAAAAGTTTAAAACGAAGGTAACTGAATTTAAAGGAAAAATATCTTCAGATTAGAAAAAAGTGAATTTGATGATAAAAACGATTCCACCAATAACAATTATGGTAAGGCCAAAGGAGATAATCATTTTATAAACTCTGTGTTTATTCTCCATCACTCTATTTTCTTTAAGCTTTTTAAGTAATAGGTCTTTTTCAAATTGTGATAAGTCTTTCGAAACTACAGGTTGCCCCTTTTCATATGATTTTTTGTCTTTCGAAAAAGGAGTATGAACAGATTTACGTCTGTTGTTAAACTTTAACGAATTAATCATATCTAAGGCTGAAGTCATACCTTATTTTACGCAAATAATTAAAATAGGTTTACCATTTAAATCAGTGGTTGCAAAAAGATAATGTTCCCCACCATCTTTTAATTTCAGTTTCTTTTTTACTTGTTCTGGATTATCTTTAAAATTACGAGTACTTACGTTGGCTTTTGCTAATCCCAATTTTTTAAAATCTTTTGGTTGATAGGGGAGTACCTTTGCTATTTTAAATATCCTACCAGGAAAATCTTCAATGAGTTCTGTAGAAGTATAGAGGTGGGTGCTGGAAGCCAGTTTATTCGCTTTGTAATTTTCACCAATACTCTTAAAGGCCCCTGCTTTTAAAACAGATGCATTGGGTTCGTATAAATAGTTGAGAGGTTCTGAATAACTCGAATTGGTATCACTTTCTTCTTGAAAATTAAAGTGAAATTCTTGATTACTTTCCAAAAAGTTTACGGTGTAAATTTCAGGCTCAACCTTTGCATCTTTTTCTAATAAGTACAATACTTCTTTACAGTCATTTTTAACAGAAACAACCCAAACTTTAGTAACGTGTTTTAAATCTCTTAAGGTTTGTTTAATGTCTAAAAGAGGGGCAGTTTTAACTAAAATTTTATTGGTAATGGAAAATAGTTTTGGTGCTAAATCAATGATGTTTGGTGCACACTCCTTTAACATGAAAATACGCTCGTTTTCACTTCTTCTGCTTGGATCAATGTAAATAAGGTCTACAATACCTTCTGTAGTATTGATGAATTCCTCTGCGGTAACATTAATTAATTTAATGTTGTCAGCTTTCAATAAACTAAAGTTGTGCTTAGTTGTTTCAACTAACGCTTTGTTTTGTTCTATGTAGGTAACCTGATCAAACTTTTTAGAAAAGTAATAACTGTCAATTCCGAAACCTCCAGTTAAGTCAATCATCTTTTCACCTTTCACCAGTTCACTTTTGTATGTTCCAGTTTTTTCGGAAGAACATTGCTCCATAGATAATTTGGATGGATAGATAATGTTAGGGGTGTTGAAGAATTCTGGAAGTTTCGTTTTGGCTTTTTGAATGCCGTTAATTTGGCTAAGAATAAATTCTTTGTTCAGTGCTGGTTTTTTACTCAACAGCAGGGCTAATGCTGCTACTGATTTTTGCTTGTTAGCTTCTATAAAGGTTTGTTCATCTGAGTTCATAAACCTTTTCTATCCCTATTAAACTTTGCTCTTTTGAATTTGGTTTTAGCGGTATAAAAAGCGATTAATTGTATTGGGACAATTAGGAACATTCTGGTATTTAATTCCTCACCATCTACTAAGAGGTAAACCAAAAATAATGTTGGAATTATTAAAAAAACAATTGATAACGAATATACCCATTTGGCGGTATTGTATTCTTTTTCAATTTTAGGGAGAATCAACATTTGATGATCAATTTCCCAAATAACTTCTTTGATAATAGAAGGCTCAACTTCTTTTCTTTCCATGTCTTTTCTCATTATTGAGAAATCCATTCCGTTTAATCTTTTGGTTGTATAGAATTCAATCAACTCGGCATTAGACATATTTCTTATGGACTTTTTCATTTATTGTGAAAAGGCATACTGAATAAGATTGGCACCCATTTTAAGCGCCTTAAGTCTGTTCTCTTCAGAATCGTTGTGTACTTCTTGATCTTCCCAGCCATCCCCTAAGTCGCATTCAACATCATAAAAACACACTAATCTTCCTTCATAAATTAGCCCAAAACCTTGAGGAGGTTTATCATCGTGCTCATGTATTTTAGGAAGACCATTGTTGAAATCGTACTTCTGATGATAAATAGGGTGGGAGTAAGGGATTTCAACAAATTCCAATTCGGGAAATACTTTTTTTATTTGTGGTCTGAGAAATTTATCCATTCCATAGTTGTCAGAAATGTGTAAAAATCCACCACCAATCAGATAGTTTCTCAAGTTTTCAGCCTCATCACCATTTAAAATAATATTTCCATGGCCAGTAATGTGCACAAAAGGATAATTGAATATTTCTTTACTACCAACATCCACAATGGCTTGATCAGGATTAATAGTTGTATTTAAATTTTTATTGCAAAAAGTGATTAGGTTGGGTAGAGAGGTTTCTAAATTAGCATACCAATCACCACCACCATTGTATTTTAACAATGCGATTTGATAGCTCGAGGTTTGGCTAAAACAAGTTAAGCTTGCAAATACTAACAGTATACTTATAACTCTATTCATTCATTAAATTAAATGCAGTACACGCTACAACTCCTGCTGTTTCTGTTCTTAAACGATTTTCTCCAAAACTTATTGGTTCAAATCCTTTTTCAATAGCTAATGTAACTTCTTCTTCACTAAAATCTCCTTCTGGTCCTATCAAAATTAAGCTATTTTTTTCTTTAGTATAAACTGCTTTAAAGTGCTTTTGATTTTCTTTATAACAATGGGCAATGTATTTCTCTCCATCAAAGGGTAGGTCTATGATATCACTAATACTGGTTAACTCATTTATCAAAGGTAATGTTGCTTTCAGTGATTGTTTCATCGCTGAGATTGCTGTTTTTATTAAACGCTCCTGTTTAATTTGTTTTCGTTCAGAATGGCTACACAAGATTGGAGTAATTTCTTTAATCCCTATTTCAGTACATTTTTCTATAAACCATTCCGTTCTGTCGTTATTCTTAGTTGGAGCAATTGCGATGTGAAGCTTGGGTTTTAATTTTTTCTCTTTTCTGATTTTTAAAATGCTTACTTCACATTTTTTTGGATGATCATTAATAATTGTAGATTCAAAAAAGTTTCCTTTTCCATCAACTAAAATAATGTTGTTATCTTTTTTTAATCGAAGCACACGAATAGCATGTTTTGATTCACTTTCACTTAACGTGTAAGTTTTTTCGTTGCTAATGTCTGGAGTGTAAAATATATTCATAACCGAATCAGAACAACAAAAGTAGAAATAAAAAAAGGAGTTGAAACTCAACTCCTTTTTTATAATTAATTCTAATGATTAATGAATGTCCATATCAAATGGTAGACGAGCCATAACTCCTGATTGGTTGCTTATGGATTGCATTTTTTGATAGTACTTGTAGTTTTCACCCAAGTTGTTTTTTAGCATCCTAGTCTCAATATCACCAGATAATTCTTTAATAAGTTCCTCAAAAGGATCTTTTCTTTTAGGATAAGCTTCAGTTTCGAAGTCTTCTATTTTAGCTAACCCTTTAGCAATATCAATCGCTTTAGTTAATCCGCCAATTTCATCAACTAATCCAATTTCCAATGCATCAGCACCAACCCAAACTCGACCTTGACCTATCGCATCAATTTCTTCTTTGGTCATCCCTCTTCCATCAGCAACTTTAGTAATAAAATCATCGTAAATTTTTTCAACTCCTAATTGAATAATGTCCTTTTCTTCAGCAGTTAAAGGCCTGAAAACAGTCATGATATCACCATGTTCATTGGTTTTAACACCGTCAAAAGTAATTCCCATTTTGTTATTAAAGAATCCTTGCATGTTTGGAATTACTCCAAAAACGCCAATAGATCCAGTAATTGTTTTTTCACTTGCAACAATTTTGTCAGCTGCACAAGCAATATAATAACCACCAGAAGCGGCTACATCCCCCATAGAGACAACTACCGGTTTTGCTTTTTTAGCCAAGACAACTTCTCTCCACATTACATCAGAAGCTAAAGCACTTCCTCCAGGAGAATTAACTCTTAGTACGATTGCTTTTACATCATCATCTAATCTCGCTTCTCTAATAGCTTTAGAAATCGTTTCAGAGCCCATGTTGTCTTTGTCACTGGTGCCACTCACAATACTTCCACTTGCATAAACAACCGCTATTTTATTGTCAGAAGATGTTTTCTTTTTCTTTTTCTTTGATTTAGCTTTCATGTATTTTCCTAAACTCACATACTGAATTTCATCATCTTCACCAACCTTTAGTTTTTTTCTTAGCTCAGCCAAAAGCTCATCCTTATACATCAACCCATCAACAAAATTGTATTTTTTGGCATCTTTAGCATCCTGTATTTTAAGTTCGTCAGCCAATTTATTGATTTTAGAAATTTTAATGCTTCTACTTCCAGATACTTGGTTAAGCATGCTTCCCCACATTGTATTTAAAATCTTTTGCATTTGTTCTCTATTCGAATCACTCATTTTTTCTAACATAAATGGCTCAACGGCACTTTTAAATTTACCATGACGAATAATTTGAACATCAATCTCTAACTTTTCCAACATGTTTTTGAAGAACATCAATTGATTTGCCAAACCTCTAAGTTCCATTATACCTGCAGGATTTAAATAAACCTTATCAGCAACAGAGGCTAAATAGTAAGTTTTTTGAGTGTAAACCTCAGAATAACTAATAATCCATTTCTTGGATTTTTTGAAATCATTCAAAGCGTCTCTAATTTCCTCAACTGTTGCCATACCCGTGTTGATTGATGTTAAATCAAGGTAAATACCTTCAATTCGATCATCATTTTTGGCTTTTTCTATACTTTCTAAAATTTGATCTAATCCTAAATTATTCGCAGGCTCAAAGGTTTGAAAATTGAAATTTTCAAACGGATTGTCAGAAGTTCTATCCTGAATAGCATTACTCAATTTAATGTGAAGAACGGAGTTGTCTTCTACTTTAGTTACTTTTTGGGTGTCTTCAGATGCAGAAGAAATAACTCCGCTAAGCATAGCAAAAAAGATAACCATTGAAAAGAAGCTCGCAAGCATTATGGTAATAAAAGTTCCCAGCATACTGGCGAACATGAATTTAAAAAATTGTTTCATTATTATTTAGTTTAGTTGTTTTACATTTACAAAAGTAGAATAAGAGATGCTCACATTATTTAATAAATACACCAATGGTTGTGGAAATTGATAAACGGAATAATATGGTGGTTTTATCATTAGGTGGCAATGTAGGTGATGTAAATCAGACTTTTAGGAATTCGATTGCTTCCATAGAAGATCGTGTAGGAAGACTTATTTTGTCTTCCTCGTTGTATGAAACAAAAGCCTGGGGCGCAGAAAATCAACCAAACTTTTTAAATCAAGTCATTGTTGTGGAGACGGGTTTAAACCCAGAAGAAGTTTTAAATACTTGTTTAAGTGTTGAAAAACAGCAAGGAAGAGAAAGATTAGGTAAGAAAAAATGGCAACAACGTGTTATTGACATTGATCTACTCTTTTATGGAGACTCAATAATTGATACGATTGATTTAAAAGTTCCACACCCATATATACAAGACAGAAACTTTGTACTTTTTCCCCTGGCGGAAATACTTCCCGGTTTTATTCACCCTTTATTGAGTAAAACGGTATTGGAACTTAAAAATTCTTGTGATGATAAGTTACCAGTAATCAAAACTTTAGGTTAAATAATACATATAATGTTAAATAGTTTTTTAAATATAAAAAGTATTGACTATCATTGCAGTTGAAAAAGTTAACTAAAAAATAGATTTTTAAAGCATAACCTTATAAAGATGAAGAATCGAAACTCAAAATTATTGGCATTAGTTGTTGTTGCATCTACTGTATTAATGGCATGTAACCCATTAAACAAAATGATTAAAAGACAAGGAGAAGTAAATTACGAGCTTACTCCAAATCCAGTTGAAATGCATGGAGATACTATTGCAATCACATTTTCAGGAAGTTTCCCTGAAAAATATTTTAATAAGAAAGTATCTGCAACAATTACTCCTGTATTAGTTTATGGAGAGAACTCTGAGTCGTTTGAACCTTTAAAATTAAAAGGTGAAGTTTCTGAAGCGGAAGGAACTACAATTAAGTATGAATCAGGAGGAAGTTTTTCTCATTCAGCTAAAATTCCTTACAAAGATGGAATGGAGGTTGCTACTGTTGAATTAAGAGTAACTGGTGAGTACAAAGAGAAAACAAAAGATTTAGACCCAAGAAAAGTTGGAGATGGTACAATCATCACACCTAAGCTGGTAATGTCATCTGATAAAGCGATTATGGGAGCTGATAAATTCGTTAAGTTCACGTTAGAAGATAATAATGTTGAAATTCATTACTTGGTAAGTAACTCTACTGTTAGAGGGAGCGAATTGAGTGATGCTGACATTAAGGATTTAAAGTCTAAACTAAAAGGATGGAACGAAGATGTTAAGATGGAATTTAATGGATTATCCATTAGCGCATACGCTTCTCCTGAAGGTGAGTTAAGTAAAAATGAGAACTTAGCTAACGAGAGAGCTGCTTCTGCTGGTAAATCAATTGAGTCTCTTTTAAAGAGAGCAAAAGTTGAATTGCCTGAAACAGGGTTTACAACTGCAGTTGGAAAAGGTGAAGATTGGAATGGTTTTAAAACAATGATGCAAGCATCTGATATTGCTGACAAAGAATTAATCATTAGAGTTTTAGAAACTTACCAAGATGGAGCAAAAAGAGAAGAAGAGATTAAAAACATTGGAGCTACTTATACTGAAGTATCTAAGAAGATTCTTCCTGAGTTAAGAAGATCACAATGTAACTTGGTGATGAAACACCATAACTTAACTGATGATGAGATTAAGGCATTAGTTGATACAAAAATCGATTCTTTAGATGTTGAGCAAATGCTTTACGCAGCTACGTTGTATGATGATGTAGCGAAGAAAGAATCTATTTACAAGAGTGTTTCATCTATTCACTCAGGTGACTGGAGAGGACCAAACAATGTTGGTTACATCTATGTGTCTCAAAACAAATTGGCTGATGCTAAAGCTGAGTTTGATAAAGCAAATGGACTTTCTGCTAACAATCCTATTATCCAAAACAACTTAGGAGTTATTGAGAGGTTAAATGGAAACTTGGATGGAGCTATGGAGTATTATAACAATGCTTCTGGTGCAGGTGAAGAAGTTGCACAAAATAAAGGAATTATAAACATCATTCAAGGTGACTATGTTTCTGCATCATCAAACTATTCAGGAGTGAATTCATTTAACTCTGCATTAGCACAATTGTTAAATGGAAATAACTCAATAGGAGCTGTTGTTGATGGATCTGATGATAAAGACGAAGCATTGTCTTATTACTTGAAGGCAATTGCAGGAGCAAGAGGTGCTGACAATGATATGATGATTAACAATTTAAAAACAGCTACTTCTAAAGATGCTGCTTTAAAAGCTAAAGCTAAAGGAGATGCTGAATTTATTAAATTTAGAGATAACGCTGATTTCCAATCTGCTGTTAACTAAGAAAATAAAATAGTTGAAAAAAGGCTCTTGATGTTTCAAGAGCCTTTTTTTTTGTATAGTTTTGAATAATATATTTAACTATTAATTAAAAATGTAATTATGAAAAAGTTATTATACGTTGCAATTATAATGGGTGGGACTATAGCTTTTACTTCTTGTGCAAAAGATGAGGAATGTGTATGCGATACTTATGCAAATATTACTGAATCTGATGCAGAAGACGCAGGCACTAGTTTACAAACTTTATGTGATGTTGCTAAGATAGGAGATGAGAGCTGCTCAATAAAATAATTGAAACCTTTGATAAAAGAGCTACTTTATTGGTAGCTTTTTTTGTTTGCGGTGGTTGCCACTAAGGGCCTTGCATTATTTTATTACTATTTTCATTGTATTTCCTGAAAAAATATTATATCTTGCACCTCATTATTATTAACTAAATAAGAATTGTTATGAAAAAATTATTATTATTAGCTATAATCGTTGGTGGTTCAATAGCTTTTACTTCATGTAGTAAAGACAAAGAATGTACATGTGCTGATGGAACAACGTTTACTGAAGATGAAGCTGGAAGTGTTTTAGGAGTTTCTCTTTTCGAAAGTAGCTGTTCTGCTTGTGGTGGAACAATCGACTAAGATATTTTAATATCGAAAAAAGCCATTCTCGATATCGAGAATGGCTTTTTTTTTTCAAACATATGGATTATAAAACAAAAGAAAATGATAAAAAAAAAAATAACAATAA
>JAJCYO010000007.1 GCA_029262875.1 Flavobacteriales bacterium | reverse complement strand
ATCTACAATTTCAAACTTAGGGTATTTGCTTTTATCAAAGTTAAATTTGGAATCAGGAATAGTAGCATTTGGTGTAAATGATACAATACTATAAGTGGTTTTAGAACCATCTTTTCCGTAAATTTTCACTTTAGATATTTGATTTTTAGCCTTGTTAATGTATAAGGCTATTCTATGAAACTCTTTTTCTTCAGCTTCCTTAGGATATAAGTTAATGATGTGCATCCCCTTGTCTTCTTTTACGTACTTGTATTTAAACCCAGTTTCATAAAGCGTGAAAATAGTATTAGGACTAATAAAATCTTCTTCATCTTCATCAGGAACACTATTAATTTGAACTTCCTCAGCATCTTTTAAGATGGTATAAACATCTTTTCCATTTGAGATAACATCTTGACCAGCGATGGATAGAAAATACTTGTTTCCCTTTATTTGGATTTTACCAGTTTGGCTTTCATTGATTCCTTCAGCTTTATTGCTAATGGTAAATTTAAACTCCGCTTTTATGGTTTTGTAAGCTTTAGTTTTTGCACTCAGCTTATCTAAAATCGTTTTTGCTTTTTGATCTTGTTGAGCCAAAGCAGAAAAGCTTGTAGCTACTGTCAGTAATATTATAATAAGTGATTTCATTTTCAATATTTTTTTCAAATTTAAGACTTCAAAATTAGTTGTTGCCCAAATCTTTCAAAAACTGTTCCAAAGTATCTAAATCACTTATTAGTACTTGTCTTGCTTTACTTCCTTCAAATGGACCAATAATGCCTGCTTCCTCCATTTGGTCAATAATTCTTCCAGCTCTGTTATAACCTATTTTCATTTTTCGCTGAAGCAATGAAGCAGAACCCTGTTGATGTTGAACCAATATTCTTGCAGCATCATCAAATAAAGCATCTTTATCCTCACCGTCAAATGTTCCAGATCCACCAGAAGCAGATTCACCAACATATTCTGGTAAAGTAAATACTTCAGGATAACCTCTTTGCCCACCAATAAAATCACAAATAGCTTCAACTTCTGGTGTATCAACAAAAGCACACTGCACACGGGTAAGGTCATTTCCTTGAGAGATAAGCATGTCTCCTCGTCCAATTAATTGATCAGCACCTCCAGAGTCTAAGATTGTTCTTGAATCTATCCCTGAAGTTACCCTAAAGGCAATTCTTCCAGGGAAATTGGCTTTTATAATTCCTGTAATGATATTTGCAGAAGGACGTTGTGTAGCAATAATTAAATGAATACCAATGGCACGAGCCAATTGAGCCAATCGGGCAATAGGAGTTTCTACCTCTTTCCCTGCAGTCATAATTAAATCTGCAAACTCATCAATAACCAACACGATGTAGGGTAAAAATTTATGCCCATTTTCTGGGTTTAGTTTACGGGCAACAAATTTTGAATTGTATTCTACAATGTTTCTCACCATTGCATTTTTCAACAATTCATAGCGTTGGTCCATTTCGATGCACAACGAGTTTAGGGTATTAATTACTTTTTGATTGTCAGTAATTATAGCTTCATCGGTATCTGGTAATTTGGCTAAATAATGGCGTTCAATTTTATTGTAAAGTGTCAACTCTACTTTTTTAGGATCAACCAATACAAACTTTAGTTGAGAAGGATGTTTTTTGTAGAGTAAAGAGGTTAATACCGCATTTAGCCCAACTGATTTACCTTGTCCAGTGGCACCTGCCATTAAAAGGTGAGGCATTTTAGCCAAATCAAAAACAAAGGTCTCGTTTGTAATGGTTTTACCTAAAACAACAGGAAGTTCCATGTTGGCATTTTGGAACTTATCAGAAGCAACTGCTGTTTTCATGGAAACAATTTCTGGGTTCTGGTTTGGTACTTCAATACCTACCGTTCCTTTTCCAGGGATTGGGGCAATGATTCTAATTCCTAAAGCCGCTAAACTTAGTGCAATATCATCTTCTAAGTTTTTGATCTTAGAGATTCTTATTCCGGCTTCAGGAACAATTTCATATAAGGTGACTGTAGGGCCTATGGTTGCCTTGATGCTAGCTATTTTTATTTTATAATTGGCTAAGGTTTCAAGTATCTTGTTTTTGTTCGCTTCTAATTCTTCAGGAGTCACTTTCTTTTGACTGTCACCAAACTCTTTCAATAAATCAATAGAAGGTAATTGGTAAGAAGACAAGTCTAAGGTTGGATCAAATTCACCAAATTCTTTTACTTTACTATCTACCTCTTTGTCGGTTAGTGTTTCGTCTTTTTCTGCTGTTTCTTCTACAGAGAATTCAACGTCACCATCTGGTACAGGCTTTGGTTCTTCAGTATTTTCGGGTGTTAGTTCTACAGCTTCATCTTCTTCAGGTTCGGTTACATCCAATTCAACAATTGGAGGAATAACTTCCACTGGCTCTTCAGTTTCTTCTACAGGAACTTCAGTGATAATTGGGCTGACATTTTCTTCAAGAATTTGTTCTTCATCTGTTTCCTCCTCATCTTTTTCTTTGGGGCTGAAAAAGTTAAAAGAGAGGTTAAAGTTGATGACTAAAAATATTAAAATAGTAAGAATTAAGAATAAGAGTATTCCAATGCTACCCACAACACTGCTTAGCCATAAGTTGGTTTGGAAACCAAATGCTCCTCCTAAAATAGGGATTGAAGGTGCTAAATAGCTTAAAGAAATTGAAATCCAGATAATAGAGAATATGGCATATTTAAAAGATTTTCCTAATGGTAAGAGGTTGGATTTAAACAAGATTCTAAAGCCAAGGATGAAGGAAAGGAAAACAAATAAAAACGAAGCCACACCAAATCCATTGAAGATAAATTGGTGAGATGTATAAGCGCCTAATTTTCCAAGCCAGTTCTCTACTTGAATGGATGGATCGTTCCAATGGTTGTTTATAATGTTTTGATCTATCTGCCAGGTAAATAAAAAGGAAGAGAACGCCAATAGTAAGAAAGCTGAAAAAGTTAAAAGAAATAAGCCAACAGTTTTGGCAAGCTTTTCATTGGTAAAAATTTTGGTGAAAAATGCAATCGGCTTACTAAAAGGATTACTCCTTTTAGATTTCTTTTTTTTAGAACTCTTTTTTGGTTTCTTATCTTCAGTTTTAAATTCGTTCCTTCCCATTAAGCCATAGTATTACTAATTATCAAATATATTAATAACTAACGCTGCTGCATGTGGATTAATTGCTACTAAATAACAATTGATTGTGAATAACAATAAGGTGTTTTGGGGGTTAATTTAAAGAAGTTGAGTGGGAAAATCTATTGAAAACTATCAAAGATTTCTTGCATTTCTTTGTCCATTTCAACTTCAGTAATGTGCTCGTATTTTTCGTCTATTTCAAATTCAGCATCATCAATTTCTGTGAATTTGATGTTTTTGGCAGTAAACCGCATGCAAATACCATATTTTTCATATTGATATTCCAGCATTACGCCATCAATCCCTTTAAACTGGTTACTCCAGTTAGGGTCCTCAAGCTCAATCTTATCAGTAAAAAAAACAGTAAAAGCATCATTGGACTCATTGTCTACCGTAATGATTGCTTTTTCACATACATAATCTAAAATTTTCTTTGTTTCTCCAGTATGTTCAATGTGGAAAGCTGGTAAACGCTCTATGGATTCAGTAATTTCATCATCTTTAAGGGTTAAAATGTACTTTTTATTAATAAGTTTAACCATTTGCGAAAACTCGTTCTCCTCCTTGTTAACGATAAAATCTGTTTTAAACATTCCCATTCCAGCAGACAAGGAAGTAGCGTAGTTGTTGTCTTTGAATTTTAGCACCATTTTTTTTGGCATAAAATCAAACATAAGGTTGTGCTTGTCCATTTTTGGGTAGGTAACATTGTATGCTATAATGCCTTGAGACTTATCCGAAGAATCACCTCCACAACTTATCAGAGCTACAGAAATGATGATGATTACAATGTGAAATACCTTTTTCAATGCTTTATATAACGGTAAATACAAATATATCATTATTTTTAGAGTAATATAGATAAGGGTTGATAATAACAGTACTAACAGCAATTTGTTATAGATAAAACACTTTTTATTGAAATGTGCGCCATTTTCAATAACTTCGAAGCCTCTATTGAGGTGAGGAAAATTCATTATGGAAAAGATTAAAATAATAAAAAACAGATCAGACATTGGGGCAGGAACCCGAGGGTCTGATATGGGGGTTGACGCCATTGAAATAGCTGCTATCAATTGTGGTAGCGATTATTTTAATCGTTATGATTATGTTGATGTTGAAACAGAAAATGATGTTGTTTATCAAAAACAAAAAGCACCTTTTGCAAAAAGAATAGGTAAAGTACTAACAGTATGTACTCGTTTAAGTGAAACGGTGAAATCGACCTTAGCAGAAAATCAATTTCCATTGGTTTTATCAGGAGACCATTCTTCCGCTTTGGGTACAATTAGTGGTATTAAAATGGCTTTTCCTGATAAGCGATTAGGAATAGTATGGATAGATGCACATGCGGATATTCATTCACCTTATACAACACCATCGGGAAATATTCATGGAATGCCATTGGCTGCAGCTTTAGCTGATGACAATATGGATAGAAAAATAAATGAGGTTACTGGAGAAACAGATGCGAATTGGGAAGGGATGAAAAACATCGGAGGGATAGCTCCCAAAGTATTGCACAGCGATGTCGTATATTTTGGTGTAAGAGATACTGAAGAACCAGAAGAGCATGTGATTGCTAAAAATGAAATTAAGAATTACAGGGTGGATGAAGTGAGGTTTAGAGGAATGGATGTTTGTATGGATGAAGCACTAAACAAGTTGGGTGATTGTGATGTCATATACATCTCATTTGACGTGGACAGCATGGATTGTGATTTGATTTCTAAAGGAACAGGAACACCAGTTTCAAAAGGGTTTGATCAAGAAGAAATAAAACAAATCATTCATAAGGTAATTGCAAGTGAAAAAGTGGCTTGTATTGAAGTAGTAGAGGTGAACCCTTGTTTGGATAACAAAGGGAACTTAATGGCAGAGACCGCTTTTGATGTGTTGAATGATTTTACAAATAGTATAGAAAAGCATTGTATAACGTAATGGAGAGTGTATTGATTGAAAAAGTTATAGAAGGATTAAAACAACTTTATGACGCAGTGATAGAACCAAACCAAGTTCAGGTTCAAAAAACAAGAAAAGATTTTGATGGCGATTTAACCGTAGTGGTTTTTCCCTTTTTAAAAGCATCTAAAAAAGGACCAGAGCAAACTGCAGAAGATTTAGGAAACTACATTAAAGAACATGTGGATGAGGTGATTGATTTTAATGTGGTGAAGGGATTCTTAAATTTTTCCATTTCAGCAGAATATTGGTTAGGCGTATTCAATGCCATCTCAACAACTGAGAATTATGGACATGAACAACCCAATTCTGGTAGAACCATTATGGTGGAGTATTCCTCTCCAAACACCAATAAACCTTTACACCTTGGACATTTAAGAAACAACTTTTTAGGGTATTCAGTAGCTGAAATTCTAAAGGCCAATGGACATAAAGTCGTAAAAACTCAAATCATTAATGACCGAGGAATTCACATCTGCAAGAGTATGATTGCTTGGCAAAAATTTGGAAATGGAGAGACTCCTGAATCTTCAGGATTAAAAGGAGATCATTTGGTAGGGAAGTATTATGTAAAATTTGATCAAGAACATAAAAAGCAAGTTGAAATAGAAGTTGCACAGCAGGTTCCAAGAGATACAGCAGAAAAGAGTACTCCTTTAATGACCCAGACGATAGAAATGCTTCAGAAATGGGAAGCAGGAGATGAGGAAGTAAGAGCGTTGTGGGAGAAAATGAATGCTTGGGTATACGATGGTTTTGCCATTACCTATAAAACCATGGGTGTTGATTTTGACGAATTGTATTATGAGTCAAACACTTATTTGTTAGGAAAAGATGTGGTTGAGGAAGGATTGTCAAAACGACAATTCTATCAAAAAGAGGATGGTTCGGTGTGGTGCGATTTGGATGAGGTGAAATTAGATCCTAAATTGTTGTTGAGAAGCGATGGAACTTCTGTATACATGACCCAAGATATTGGAACGGCTATTGAGCGTTATAAAAACCATACAGACTTAAGTGGATTAATTTATACCGTTGGAAACGAACAAAACCATCACTTCAAGGTGTTGTTTAGCATTTTGAAAAAACTGGGATACAGTTGGGCAGACGGTTGTCATCATTTATCTTATGGGATGATAGAATTGCCAGAAGGGAAGATGAAATCGCGAGAAGGAACAGTGGTTGATGCAGATGATTTAATGGACATGATAGTAAATGATGCGAAAGAAATGACCCAAGAAAGAGGTCATATTGAAGGCATGTCTGATGATGAAAAAGAGGCACTGTATTCGTTGATTGGATTGGGTGGACTGAAATACTTCTTACTGAAAGTGGATCCTAAAAAAGGGATGGTGTTTAATCCAGCAGAGTCGATTGACTTAAATGGAAATACTGGACCTTTTATCCAATATGCACATGCACGAATTCAATCTTTATTAGCTAAGGCAGAAAAATTAGGACATGCTAAAAGCTATGACAATGTAGAGATCAATGCCAAAGAACAAGAATTGATTAAAACCTTAAACGATTACCCTGCTGTAGTTAAAGAAGCAGGAGAGCTGTATAGTCCAGCAATACTTGCGAACTATACTTACGATTTGGTAAAAGGGTTTAATAATTTTTTCCAAACGGTTAATATCTTAAGAGAAGAAGACCAACAAAAATTAGCGTTTAGATTGTGTTTGTCTGAAACAACAGGTAAAGTAATTAAATCATCCATGTTATTGTTGGGTGTAGCTGTTCCTGATAAAATGTGACGAAGTCATCCTGAATTAATTTCAGGATCTTATACGAGAAAATAAATCATGAGGATAGAAAAGAACATTGTAATAGAAGGAAAACACAACAAGCCTATTGTGTTGGATTTTGGCTATAAGGTTTCCGAAACCAAAAAACCAGTGGTTGTTTTTGCGCATGGCTTTAAAGGGTTTAAAGATTGGGGTCACTTCAATGACATCATGGACTATTTTATAGCTGAAGATTATGCTTTTGTAAAGTTTAATTTTTCTCACAATGGAGGAACAGTGGAGCAACCTATTGATTTCCCAGATTTAGAAGCATTTGGGAATAATAATTATACCAAGGAGTTAGATGATTTGAGAACGGTAACGGATTGGATAACGAATCATGACTCAGACGAATTAGATAAAGATCAAATTTATTTAATCGGTCACAGTAGAGGAGGAGGAGTATCTATTTTAGCGGCTAATGAAGACAATAGGATTAAGAAATTAATTACGTGGGCAGCAGTTGCTGATTTAATTAACCGTTACCCTCAAGAAATTATTGACCATTGGGAAAAAGAAGGTGTTATTTACATTGAGAATGCCAGAACCAATCAACAAATGCCATTGTATTACCAATTGGCTGAAGATACCTTAAACAATTTGGGCCGTTTCAACATAGAAAATGCTGCCAATGAGTTAGCATTACCTCATTTAGTGATACACGGAACAGCCGATGAAGCAGTTCATGTGGATGAGGGCAGAAAGATTCACCAATGGAATAAAGGCTCAGAAATCTTAATAATTAAGGATTCAGGGCACACATTTGGGGCAAAACATCCACATACGGAAACCTCTTTTCCTGAAGATGTACAATTGGTTTTAGCAAAAACTTTGGAGTTCATCAAAAGGTAATCTCCGATAATTGCATCAAAAATCTCCTTTTATTGGAAAAATCCTACCGTTTATAAAGTCGATTGCTTTCAAAGCAACTTTTACAGGTTCGCAGACGTTTTTAATATAGAAGAAAGTTCTTAATATTATTGAAATAAGCGCTTATTGTTATAACTGATTAACCCTTTCTTTTTTACTTACTCTTTACACTAAAAGACTAAAGTTAAATTGAATTATTAACCATTAAACAAGAGAGCCATGAAAACGGAGATGAACAAATCAACAGAATACAATATTTATACATTTGTAATAATCGCATTAATGTCATTTATAGTTACAGTTGCAGCTGTAGTGGCATTTTGAAAATTGCTTCTCTAAGACACTTCATTACTACCTCATACTGCTAATGCCTTGTACAATATGTCTTAGAGAAGCTTTCATACTACCATAGTAAAAGAACGTTGGAATACTTAATATTATTTTGTTAAGTGTTTCCAACGTTTTTTTTATGCCCTAAAAATGGGGTAAAAAATCACGAATAAATTTGAGGTAGAATTTTGCAGAGTTAAATTTTTAATTACTTTTGCTCTCCTCTTCGGAGGATGTTCTTTTAATAATATAAGCGAGAGTAGCTCAGCTGATAGAGCGCCACCTTGCCAAGGTGGAGGTCGCGGGTTTGAACCCCGTCTCCCGCTCATTAAACATATACCAATTTTCAATAGCAATATTGATGCTCGAGTGGTGGAATTGGTAGACACGCAAGACTTAAAATCTTGTGCGCATTAGCGCGTATGGGTTCAAGTCCCATCTCGAGTACCAAAGGGTTTCAGAGATTTCTGAAACCCTTTTTTTATGCCCAAAAATGGGGTAGGTTAAACATAGGTAAAACATTTGTTTTTTTGGAGTTTAACATAAATGGGGTTAAGGGACTCCCCATATTTAACATAAAATAGCTTGTTGGGCAACCCCAAACAGATCGAACTAACGCGGCAGAACCCTCAAACTCAATAAATCTTCAAGGCTATTAATACTTAGCTCATTATTATAATAGGTTTCCCCAAACCCATAATTGGCTTGTATAAAAGTAGTTTTAGCTTCCGAAGAAGCTTGGTAGTCGCCCTCAGTATCGCCAATATAAAAAGCATCTTCTATTTTATTCTTCCTCATTAAATTTTTAATGTTGGCTGCTTTTTTTTTACCACTTCTACCCCAACATTCCCAATCTTGAAATAATGACTTTGTATTAGATTGATTAAAGAACAACTCAAGATATTCCTCTTGGCAATTACTCACGATAAATAATTTATGTTCTTTGGATAGCTGAAGTAATGTGCTTTTCACATTAGGATATAAAACACCACCTATATCCTTAATACATTGAAAACTGTATTGAGCAGATAAATTGTACATTTCTTGATATCGATCACCAGTTATAAAGGGGAAAAGTGTTTTTAAAATATGTGTTCTCGGATGGCCAACAAGCTTTAACATTTGTTGCTCCGTTATATGATGTTCAGTAAATCCTAACTCATCAAGTGCGCTATTCCAACCTTTTACACTTGCAGGTGCAGCATTCCATAAGGTTCCGTCTAAATCAAAGATGTAATTCCTCATCCTACTATACTATTAAATTAGTTTCTAAAATAGGTTCATCGATACTTATAGAAGAAATGGTTTTTCTACCCAATACAAGATTTACTTTAGCAGGGGTTATTGAATTAGCTGGCGATTTAAATACAATTTTTTCTTTGGTTAATATTGATCCTGCAGGTATATCTGTTGAAGCATACAGCCCTTTTCCCATTTTAAACCTCGCATTTTCTTCATAAGCGTTAATTTGGCTGGAGTTGTCTTGCTTGCTACCCATTATTTCTTTTGCAGTATTAAGTCGCTTAACTAACTGAGAAAGTTCCTTTTTATTTAAAGAAAATGAATGATCAGTGCCTTTTTGTTTTTTATCTAATGTAAAGTGTTTTTCAACAATACTAGCTCCCAAAACATGTGCATAAACTGCCGTTTCAATTCCTATTTCATGTCCAGAATACCCGATAATTTGTTGAGGGAAACTATTTTTTAGTGCTGTTAATCTGGTTAGATTGATGTGCTTAATTTCAGTTGGGTAAGCAGATACCGTATATAATAAGGCAAAAGGAACAGTAAAATCAGAAATAATTGTGTTTAAGTCGTCAATTTCCTTTGTAGATGCTGTCCCTGTAGATAGGATTATTGGTTTTCCTTTACCAGCAATGTATCGAATTAAATCTTCATTAGTGATATCGCCAGATGCTATTTTATAAGCCTTAACACCGAGCTTTTCACAAAAATCTACTGCTGATTTATCAAAGGGTGTAACCAAAAAATCAATACCACAATTGAACGCTTTTTCCTGGCATAAAACATATTGTTCATAGTTAAACTCTAATGCCAATCTATGTTCTCCATAGGTTTTTCCATAACTATTTTCATTGTCGTATGGTGTGTTTAAGAAGCTTTTGGTATATAATTCATCAATTGTTCTTTTCTGAAATTTTACGGCATTTGCTCCCGCTTCAGCTGCTGCTACAATCATTTCTAATGCCAACTCTAGTTTCCCTTGATGATTATGACCAATTTCGGCAATAACATAGCAGGTATCTTTTGAGCTAATAGTTGTATTTCCTATTTTTATATTATTCATTAACTTGCTCCTCATATATTTTTTGTGCTAACATAAATTCTGACATCGTATCTATTTCTATAGATTTTTCTGGAATGATGTATAAATATGGCTGATTACCAATCATGTAATTTAAGTGTAACATATTGTATTTTGTCATGATAAAAAAAGAATCCATGCTGTACATCGGTTCTAACTCTTGAGAAGGGCAATGCTCTTTCCCAAATTTAAAATTTAAAGGCTTTCCATTAGCATTCATTAAAAATTCACGAAATTCATTTACGGCAGCAATTGAATCATGCTGATTTTTTTTTGCGAACCATATTTCAATAAAGTTCTTATAATTTTGAAATAAAGGAGAAGTTGCTTCTGCCCATAAAATCTCTTCATCAGCTTCTACCGGAACTTGACTAATAATACCTGTAACGACCTCAGACCAACTTGTATTGTCAGATGCTAAGATTGAATTACGTAACAAGAAGTTAATTCCGTATTTATCAGATATTTCTTTTTTAGACGCATCATCACATGATAAATAGATATCCTTTGCAGGCAAAACATCCAATAATTGTTCTATTTTAATTTCTACTAAACATTTACTTCCAAAGAAAGGCCTCCAATTTTTATTAGGTACTCTAGATGATTTCTCTTTAGCAGGAATAACTGCAACCATATTATTTAGTTTATGTAATCTATAATTCGTTGTGTTGCCCCTAAGTTCTCTTTAAGGAGTCTATCAATGTTGACTTCATTCTCTTCATTCTTATTTAAGCAATGATTCCACCAAACTGATAATTCTTCTGCATTTTTAACTGTTGCAAGAACGTCATTTTTTTCAAAATAATATGCTTCTCTATCAGTATGTGTTATATGTCCGCTAACCATAGGAATATGATAAATTGCAGGTTCAACTATATTGTGCGTGCCTTGTTTAAATCCTCCTCCTATTAATGTAGCATCGCAACAACCATACAATTCAGCTAATATTCCAATTTGATTTACGATAATAACTTCAGATAATTTATTTAAACGACTATAGTTTTGACAACTGATATCACTTTCTAAACAAGTATTTGCTATCCATTTTAAAGTTTCATTATTGACATTATGAGGAACTATAACAATTGTCCATTCCGATTTCAGTTCATCAGCTAACAATAAATACGCATTTAAAATCATATGAACATCTTCCTCCCAAGCACTACCAACTATTAACCTTCTGTTGTTTGAGTGTTTCTTTAACATCGTGTTGTAACTTACAATTTTATCAATAGCAGCATCTTTTCTTTGATTGGCTCGATCAAATTTAGTGTTCCCTACTATTTTTACGTTTTTAATTTCCTGGTCATAGATTAATTCAACATCACTTTTAGACACAAAAAACAACTCTTCAAAATACTTGAATAAGATTAATCTCATCCATTTTGACATTTTGGTAATTTCATTTTTTATTGAAATATTAACACCATATAGCTTAGAATGTTTTGCTGCTTTTAAGATGAAAACTGGCCAGAATTCATGTCTAACAATTATTGTCCTATCTGGTTGAATAGCCTTAAATAATCTTTCCCATCGCCAGAATGTATCTGGTGGAGCAAGGTTGAAATCATTCTTTTCACCAATTATTTTTGCATGTTCGTATCCTGATGCAGAAAGAAAAAAAATGTGGATGTAAGAATTGGGTTCTATTGCTTTAATGAGTGGTATAGCTTGCTCATATTCACCCGCACTGCTACAGTAAATCACTGTAGCATTAGTGAATGAATCTCTTCTTTTTTTTATTTCATTTAATTCGTTGGATGAAATTTTTCTAGCTTTCCATTGTCTTTTAATAGAAGGGAGGAAGACAGATAGTATTTTGCAGTTCAAGGCAAAGATTTCCCAGACACAACTGTAAATAAACAGTGTAGCATAGTGATAAAAAGCTATTCTATTTACTGAATTCATTTGATGATCTTATTAATTAGGTATGAAGTAACTTCTTGCTTTTTTATTCTTTCGAAACACAACTTGTCATTATATCGACATGTTGAATCACCACTTTTTGTACACGGTCTACATCCAATATTTGATGAAAATGATTGACTACTTTTTCTAAAAGGAGCGTAACCAAAAGCCTCAACAGTTGGCCCATATAGCATAGCAACATCTTTACTTAATGCTTCTGCCATATGAGCTAAAGCTGTATCGTTGCTCAAAACAATAGAACACTTATTCAAAACAAAAGCAGTTTCTACAAGGCTCAAATTACCACAATAGTTTATTACTTTCTGATTATCATTTAATGAACGGATAATATTTTCGGCATATTCTTTATCATACTTATCTCCTAAAAATATGAACCCAATCTGCTTTGAATGACTATTCGTTAAATCAGTAAGTACTTTACTAAAGAATGTCTCGGGAGCCCATTTGATATCATGGAGGCCACCAGCCCCTATCCCTACCCATAAAATATCGTTAGAAATATCCTTAAAAGGTAATGGATTATTCGTTGGAACTTTTAGTTCAGGATAAGCCACTATCTTAACATTAGAATATGGTGCTAACGCTTTAATAGTACAGGATAGCATTTCTTTATACCTTGGTTTTGGATCTTTTAATAATGCGCTATTTATTATATTTCGATTAGTAAATTTAGCTGCAACTACCATTTTAGTTCTTCTAATACTTCCTTTGTTCCATGTATGATATGTTGCATTTAATTTAATGGCTAACCTCCTGCATAAAAGAATAGATCTTAATGATCTTTGTAAATCAATAACTACATCAGCTTCAGGTATGTCACTTATTAACTTAGCGAAGTTTTCTTTGTAAGAATTCTTTCTGTGAATTTCAATAGGTATAATGCTCGGATGGCACCCTTTTATAAATTCAAGAATGGGGTTAAAACTGACCCAATAAATATTGATGGCCTGATCTAATTGGTAAATATAGTTAAGGCTAACGGTAGATAAAACAACATCTCCTATCCCTCCTGTTCGATAGATAACCACATTTATTTCCGATTTATCAGGCAAAATAATTCAAATTAAGTAAATACTGGTTTCACAATTTCACCATCAATAATCTCGCTAATATTATTGTTGTTCAGTCCTTTTTGAATTACTTCAAAAGTAGCGGCAGTAGCCTTTAGTGATGATTTTAATAACTTATCGTTATGTGCATAGCTGACGCAGATCCTTTCCATCAATATGTTTTGCTTAACCATCTCTTGTATGAACAACGTCTTTAGCTCAAAGGAAAATGCTCCTTCATTACATAGAAAAGATATATTGGGGCGACAAGGGTATCCTTCAATTTTAAGTTGATTCTCTAGATTCAATGCTTGTATTTGGTCTGATAAGCCGACAATAAGATCTTTTCCATAAGACCAAATATGATCAATCACATTCTCTTCTTGAAATATTTCAATAGTCTTCTTTGCAGCTGTAAGTCCAACTAATTCAGATCCATAAGTACATGATAATAGAAATACATCCCCACTTGAATTTCCAAGCTCCATAATTTCTTTTTTCCCCATTATAGCGGCACAAGCAAATCCATTAGCCATTCCCTTGCCAAAAGTGGCTAAGTCAGGTGTAACATTAAAAAAGTGTTGTGCCCCTTTTAGGTTCCATCTAAATCCAGTAATTATTTCGTCAAAGATTAAAACAATACCATGTTTCGTACATAATTCTCGAATTTGATTTAGGTATTCTGCTTTGGGCTCATCAAATGTTACAGGCTCCATTAATACACAAGCAATTTTATTTGGATATGCACTAATTGCATCCTTAAAAGTCTCAATATTGTTATAAGGTATTTTGAGCGTTTGTGTACGAATGTTATTTGGAACACCACCTGCTTTCGAAGTTGATCCAATAAACCAATCATTAAAACTATGAAAAGGTTGCTCTTTGATCGTTATAATATAATCTCTGCTCGTATATGCTCTAGCCAATCGAATGGCAGCAGAAGTTACATCCGAACCATTTTTAGCGAATTTTACCATTTCTGCACAAGGTATCATATCGCACAACTGCTCAGCTAATTCTCCTTCTAATATAGTTGGTCGAGTAAATGAATTTCCATTCTTTAATTGATCAGAAACAGCTTCAATTACTTTTGGATGAGCATGTCCTAACGATACGGAGAAAATACCCATACCATAATCTATATATGATTCTCCTTTATAGTCATAACATATAGCACCTTCTCCTTTTTGAATAAATGCTGGAGCATTTGATGAAAACTGATCATCAGCTTTAGAATAAGTATGTGCACCAGAAGGTATTTTGTCATGTGCTCTTTTACGAAAGGCTTCTATTTCTTCGTTATTGTAGTATTTCATGTACTTTGTGAAAATCGCATTTGTTAGTACAAAAATGATTGTCTGGAAATTTACCAGTTATATGCATTTTTCTTAATTCAGTATATTTATCACCGTTCCAAATTTCATTTAGCGTTCCATCTTTAATATTCCCCATAACGAGCTCCCCATTAAATTCAAGTGGACAAGGAACTACTTCTCCACCTTTTAATACAGATAATGATGACCATGGAAATTCACAATATCTTGACATGTATTCTGCATTATTTGTAACTGCATTTTCCTCCTCATAAAGCCATCTATTGTGTTGATTTTTAATATAGACCATAACACCTTTGTCCTTCCAATAATCGAGAAACTCATCATCTAAATTATCGTTATTATTAAATTTCAACTTGGTGAGAATCACTTTTGTAGGATATAGTTTCTTCTTAAACAGTTCAACAGTAGCATTAATTTTATCTTTGGTTTCTTCATAACTTTTATCAATCCTCCCTCTATAATATAGTTGGCTTGGATTATCAACGCCATCCAAATGAAATTTTATATAAGATAATCCCGCCTTACCAAGATTCTCCATTACATTCATATTGATATTAACTGGATTAGTAGAGAAATAGGTTTTTAAGTTCTTTGAAACACAGTATTCTATTCGTTCAGCTAATTCATTATCTAACAACGGATCTCCAAATCCATGGAGAATAACCGTCTTGGAACATATAACATAGTAGAAAAAATCCTCTTCTTCAGCTATCGAGTTTTTCATCCCATAATCTTCCACATACTTATCCCACTCAGATTCTTCAGCTTCACTAAACTGATTTATTTGATCAATTATAGCTTTAAAGTCAGCCATTTCAATATGACTAATATGTCTATTCATATGTTCCGTTCTAGGACAAAAAACACAAGTCATATTGCAAGCATTTGTTGTTTCCAATTGGAAAACTCTTGCTTCCTTACTTCTAAGGTTTTCTAATTGTTCAAATAAACCAGGGATATCCTCACCACCAAGTATCTTCTTTTTAAGATCTAACGATTTCCGTACGTATGTTATGTCAAACATTTAGTATAAAATAATTATGGTTTCAATATATTCATTTATACAGACATCATAACAGAATTATCAAATTAATTAGTAAACGGTAAGTTTTAGGAAATATTCGGGGTTTTGTTGCATTAATTTGGGGAAAATCACGATTTGGTTATAGGGTTTTTTAACTGTTTCTATAATGTCTTCTTCTAAAAAGTTCGAATTGGTAAAAAAAATAACGCAAAATGCTAAAAATCAGATAATTATTATTTTTAATTAACTTAAAATCTTGTGCGCATTAGCGCGTATGGGTTCAAGTCCCATCTCGAGTACAGAAGAGAGAAAAGCCTCAACGAAAGTTGAGGCTTTTTTTGTGGGCAAAATTGCTGAGCTTGCTCAAGCACTTAAATTCCAAATTCTTTAGCGTAGCCAACAACACCATTTGGTGATTTTAATGAGCCAGCTTCAAGCTCAATGGCCATAAATGCAGTATCTGGAACTTCGAATGGAGCTTTTATATCAAATTTACTTGCAGGAGAAAAACCAAATTTTGGATAGTAGGTCTCATGACCAAGAACGATAACAGAATCAAAGCCTAAAGATGTGGCTTTTTCCAACCCTTTCTTTATAAGTTCACTCCCAATTCCTTGATTTTGACATTTATTTTGAACAGCCATTGGGGCAAGTGCTAGGCTGACAAAAACTTTTCCTGTTGGACTGTTTATTTTAATTTTTGTGAAAAGGATGTGTCCCACAACTTTATTATCAGATTCAGCAACTAATGATAAATCCGAAACGAATGAGTTGCTATTTCTTAATCGGTTTACTAAGTCTGCCTCTTCGTTCGTTTCAAATGCATTTTTATTTATTTCATAAACTGCATCAAAATCTGTTGTTTGCTCTTTTCTGACTAAAATATCCATGGCATCAAAGTTATAGATTAGAATTCAATATGGTTCGACAATGCAATCATCTTTTGTGTCGGATATTTATACGTTCATTCCCTATCTATTTCTTTTTTGTATTTTTAAGTTGTAAGCAATTATGAAATGAGAGAAGAAGCACAAAACGACAGCAATATATGAATAAGGGATTAACTGTTTTTATGTTGATGGTGTTGCTGTTGTCATCACACCCTATCTTTTCACAAGCTGATTTAGAAAACAGTTCATTAAAAATGGATGAAACTGTTTATGATGCACTACCTGAATCTGAACAGTTACTTATTGATTCTTGTTTAATAAAATACAATGAATCCATTCACGATACCAGCAAGCTAAAATACTTGCGTTACATCATAGAAAAATCTTTATCTGATGGGGTATGGACTTTTTACAACAGTAGATTGCATGAGCTGGTCAAAGACAAAATGGCTAAAAATAATTCAAAGGAAGAAGAACGGTTTTACACCATTTATTTTGCAGAGACCTTAAATAATTTTGGAGTAGAATACAACGCTAGAGGAAGTGTTGAAGTGGCCATTTTATACCATCAAAAAAGCCTCAAAATAAGAGAGGAGTTAAACTATAAGCCTGGTATAGCTAATTCTTATGCTAATATAGGTCGTGTCCATTTATGGCAAAAAAATCTTGGTATTGCTTCAAAATTCTTTAACCAAAGTCTAACTATTTTCTTAGAAATAAAAGACAGTTTAAACATTGCAAAATCGTATAACTATATAGGGTATATTGCTAAGTTAAAAGGAAATAATGAAGAAGCGCTTTCTTATTATGGGATGTCGCTAAAAATTCGCAGAAGCATTAACAATAAAAATGGCGAAGCACAATCCCTAAATTACATTGGTGAAATTTTGGAAGAGAGTGGAGCATTAGATTCAGCCCTTCTATATTATAACCAAGCATTGGAAATAGATTATGAAATTGGAGAAAAAAATGGTGCTGCCATTGGACTTCAAAGTTTAGGGCGCGTTTATTTAAAACAAGGCCAATTGAAGAAGGCAGAGAAAAGTATAGTGAGTGCTTTGGTAGTAGCCGAAGAAATCGGTTATCCAGGTCATATTAGGGATGCTTCGGAAGTGTTGGCAGACATTTATGTGAGAAAGGGCGATTGGAAAAAGGCTTTCACGATGTATAGAAAGTATGTGGAAATGAGAGATAGTCTTGAAAACAGAGAAAATGAAAAAGCATTAATTCAGCAAGAATTGAAATATGGGTATGAAAAAAAACAACTTGCTGATAGTTTACAGTTTCTTGAAAAGGAAAAAATAAAAACCTTACAAATTGAAAAACAAGATGCCTCTATTAAAACACAACAGACTCAGATATATGCATCCATTGGAGCCATTATAATGATGGTGCTCTTGTCGGTTTTTATTTACAAAAACTTACGAACTCAAAAAACCACGAACCTAATTATTCAGGAACAGAAAAGGAACGTTGAGGAAAAAAATCAACAGATTACAGATTCGATTACCTATGCCAAAAGAATTCAATCTGCTATTTTACCACCAGATAAGGTGGTAAAAGAACACTTGAAAGAATCATTTATCTTGTATAAACCCAAAGACATTGTTGCAGGTGATTTTTACTGGTTAGAACCAAAAGGAGGAACAATACTTTTTGCAGCAGCCGACTGTACAGGTCATGGTGTGCCTGGAGCAATGGTAAGCGTTATTTGCAACAATGGACTGAATAGGAGCGTAAGGGAGAATGGGTTAACAGACCCTGGGGAGATTTTAGATAAAACAAGAGAAATTGTAATTCAAGAATTTGAAAAATCGGAAGATGAAGTAAAGGACGGAATGGACATCGCGTTATGCAGTTTGGAAGGAAACCAATTGGCTTATGCTGGAGCCAATAATCCACTGTGGATTATTAGAAATGGAGAAATAATAGAAACCAAAGCAAACAAACAACCAATAGGTAGGTTTGATAACATGTTACCTTATACAACCCATACATTCGAATTGGAAAAGGGAGACACGATATACATATTTTCTGATGGATATGTAGACCAATTTGGAGGAGAAAAAGGGAAGAAGTTTAAAGCAAAAGCGTTTAGAACATTATTGCTGTCCATCCAAGATAAACCGATGAAAGAGCAGGAAAAAATCATTGGTGAAACCTTTGAAGCATGGAGAGGAAGCTTAGAACAAATAGATGATGTTTGTGTGATAGGAGTAAGGGTTTAATGCTATCTATAGCATTTCAGAAATCAATTTTTACATTTAATTAACATCAATTTACAATTGATTTACTATCCAAAGGTGCATTCCAGCATACCTTTATCGTGAACATTAAAATCTATATTATGAAAAAAATTAAAATCATTGGTTTATCGGTAGCTGTTTTGACTACTATAATTGTTGTAAGTGGATTTGCCACAAGCAAACCATCATGCGAAAAAGAAAAAACCAAGCCTGTAAAAGTCATGGAACAAAAACAAACTGTTAATATGTTTGTAACCCACGGACATTGTAGCACACCATTTGCTGGTAATGTCGATAATTTAAAAGTGGACCTTGGTCCCAAACGATATGATGGAGGGAATCCTTTGGAAAACATGAAAATATCGTTTGAAATTGATCCAAATTCATTTAATACTTGTAGAGGAGATGACTTAACCGAAAGGGTAAAAACTCCTGGTCTATTTATAGGAGATAATGACGAGAAGATCACTTTTAGAACTACAGATGTTTATACTATGGGTATAGATTGGTATCAAGTAAATGGAAGAGTGTCCATTAAAGGAGTGGAACAAGATGTAAAGTTCTTTGTTACTGGGATAAGAAACCCTGAAGACATTAAGCCTAACTCATTAGTATTACAAGGACAACTCAACTTGCTTGACTGGGGTATTGATTATGATAAAATTGTTAACGGTAAATCAGATCCTGTTCCTACTAAATGGATGTACCTTAACATGAGGTTTGGAATATGTTAGTGTCACAACTATAAAAATAAAGGAACCTTCTAAAGAAATTTAGGAGGTTTTTTTATTCTGGTAATCGTTTTACGATTAATCGAATTTGCCCCATATGGTTGGCTTGGTGTTCCATAACATGGTACCATGCCCAATGATTATTCATGTTACCCGTTTTCACTTTAGATTTAAACCACCTGTCATTTTTAGTCTTTAATAAGCGTAAGGTTTCTTTACGCACTTCGTTCCACAGGTCTAAGTAATAATTTATGGGTTGGTTAGTAATTTTTTCACGGGCAGCATCCCCTAATTTTAATGCTATTTTCCATTTTTCAGCTTCTTCACCTGTAAACCCTCTACCTTCAAATGTATATACTTGGTAGTATTTTTCTGTAGCGGCTAAATGATAGATAAGCGCACCTATTCGATTTGCATCATTGTCCAGCAGAAAATCTACTTCTTTAGTGTCAAGGTTTTCAACACTTTTGGTAACGCGAGTTTTTAAATCTTCCAACATTGCTATTGTTGTTCCTATCTGAGGAGAATAACCTTTTGTTGGATTAATGGTGTTTTGTGCTTGAGTTACAACTCCACCTATCATTAGTATTAAAACTCCTAAAATATATAAACGCATGTTTTCTTGTTTTAATAAGGCAGGCAAGATAGTTATTTTAGAATTTACAAAGCGTTTTTATTTAATCGCTCTCGGTTGCTTTTTTTAATTCGGTGATGTCTCTACAGATTCCAGAGTTTCTGTATGTTTTTCCGTTCTCATTTTTAATAGGGAATGATTTTTCGTTAATCCAAACAACTTTTTCATCAATTATTAATCGATAATTGATGTCATAAGGAATACCAGAATTGATATTTACTTCTGCATCAAGAAGAATTTGTTTGTCGTCTGGGTGGGCAAATGTATTTGTATGACTTTTCCCCGTGTAAAAGAACTCTGAATCCGCACCTAATATTTCTCCACAATTCGGACTAATGTATTCATATTTCTTATTTGAAATATTGTATAGATAGAAAACTTCATTAATAGTTTTAGTAATTTGTAAGAAGTATTCGTTACTCAATTTCAGGTTTAATTCAACTCTTTTCTTTTTATCAATATTTCTAACGATACCAAAAAAACCTTTGATTCTTTTTGTATTACCAGGCTCGTATACCGTTTTGAGATTTTGCTCTACCCAGAAGCTTGATTTATCTTTTCTGTCTACAATAAATTCAAAAGTTGATTCATCTTTTTTTTCAGAAAAGTGGATGTTTACTTTTTCTTCTACCATCATTTGATGAAGGGGGTTGACTAAAAACTTAAAAGTCTTTCCTAAGAGCTCCTTATTGGTAAATCCTAAAACAGTACTCGCTGCTTTATTGGCATAAATACATTTCCCTTCCAGATCAGTGGCATAAATGATGTCTGGAGCATTTTCTACTATAAATTCAAAATCTTCGGGGCGCATAACCAAATGTAACCATTTGTACGCGCTTTTTCTAACTTGTTTTAGATGGTTTTTAAAGCATAGCTAATATTTAATATTAAAAAACAGAAAACAGGCTCAATTATTTTGTCTTGATTGCTGATACCTGTAGTATGTATTTCTATGGTGTATTTGGAAAAAAGCCGTGTAATTAATAAAAGACTACTGATATTTTTCCAATTTAGTATTGTTATTAGGCATGCATTGCCTTTAAATTTATGTTCAGATAATAAACACTTATGAACAAATTTCCTTACCATACCTTTCTTTTTTCTTTATTGCTCTTATTGTGTTTTCCTTTTGATGGAGTAGCTCAATATTGCACACCAAGTGCAAGTTGTATTGGAAGTGTAAGAGAAATTGAATTGGTTCAATTTGCTGGTATCAATAATAACACTTCTGGTGCTTGTAGTGGATATAATAATTTTACAGCGGGAACACCTGCAAATGTAAAAAAAGGGAAATCTTATTGTATGACTGTTGGGTATGATGGTGGTGGTTCTGATAACATAAAAATTTACATCGATTTTAATGGAGATACAGATTTTCTTGATCTTGGAGAATTGGTGGTTTCACAAGGTGTTCCAACAGCAAGTAATGCTACAATAACTTTCGATATTTTTATACCCACTACAGTTACAGTTACTTCTACAAGAATGAGAGTAATGTGGAAAAGTGGAACTATAGCCGGATCATGTACCAATTTGGGGAGCTTCGGAGAGATAGAAGATTATACCGTAAATATTGCAGCAGATCCACCTCCTACAACTGCAGTTTATCAAAGTGCTTATGGAGCAGCAGGAAACGATGAAATCTTTTATGATGTTATACAAACATCTGATGGTGGGTTTTTAAAAGTAGGGGAAACCGAAACTATGGGTGCTGGGCTAAGAGATGTCTATGTAGTTAAAACAGATAACACAGGAGCAATAACCTGGTCGGCTACTTATGGAGGAACAAATAACGATTCAGGGCAAAGTGTTGAGCAGACATCTGATGGAGGTTATATTATTGGTGGTTGGTCACAAAGTTTTGGATCGATCAATTTTTACATGGTTAAAATTAGTGCTGCAGGAACTTTGCAATGGGCACAAGTGCATGGTGATGGTACTTCAGAATATGGTTATGACATCATTCAAACCAGTGATGGGGGCTACATTATGTGTGGAGAAAAACAAATGGCCGGAACGGATTTTGATACTTATGTGGTTAAAACTAACGCTACTGGAGGATTCACTTGGGCAAGTGCTTATGGTTCTGGTTCTGGAGGAGGAAGAAGTGTTGGGACACAAATAATGGAAGTAGGGTGTAATAACTATATTGTCACGGGGACTGCTGATGATAAGGGAACGCAAACTGGGCAAAAAAGTTTTCATGCATTTAAACTCAATTCGACTGGAGGGTTAATTTGGGGAAAAATATATCAACGATTGGTTGCTTTTACTAATGTAGAAGAAAGCATGGGAGCTACACTTACCAATGATGGTGGTTTTATTATGGCAGGGTCAGGAAATAATTTTACTGGAGCTGGAGGTGGTAATGATGGATTTTTAGTTAAAGCTGATGCCAATGGGATAGTGCAATGGGGCAATACCTATGGAGGAACTGGAACAGAACGTTTTAATGCGATACAACAAACAAAGGATGGTGGTTTTATAATGGCTGGTAAAACACTAAGTTTTGGTACAAGTACAACTTTTTTACTTGTTAAAGCAAACAATTCAGGTACTATGAGTTGGGCAAAAGCTTATTCGGGCTCTGGAGCTGAGGAAGCTTATGCAGTAAGAGAAACTTCTAGTTTTATTATGGTTGGAAGAACCACCAGCTTTGGAGTTGGATTTAAAGATGGTTATACAATAAAAACTGATGACAATGGGAATAGTGTTGGGGGGCCAGGAGGTTGTAATTCCATTGATGCATCTACAACAGTATCATTAGCAGTAACTGGTCAAATTAGAACTGATGATATTAGTACAGTTGGAGCAGGAAGTGCTCGTACAACCATTACTGCTTCAGGATCATCGCAATCAGCTACAGTTACTGGAAGTACTGTTTTTAATGGAACGCCAGGAACTGTTTTAACTGATGCTTGTGGAGCGTTACCTGTTGAATTAGTTGAATTTAAAACTGAATGTCAACAAAACAAAACGGT
>JAJCYO010000006.1 GCA_029262875.1 Flavobacteriales bacterium | reverse complement strand
ACAGGGTTAGGTTATTACTATTGGGATGGAGCGGCTTGGGTTCAGTTTACAACCGGTAATCCATTAGTAGATAACGGATTATATTATAATGCCGGAGCTAACAGAGTTAGATTGGGAGGATCTTTAGTAGAAAACACGACTATTACTCAGGGGGGCTTTCAAATGACGTATAATCTAAATGGTACGGGTGACTTTAATGTTCAAGATAACGGAACTACACGTTTTCAAGTTTTGGATAATGGTAGAATTGAAATGTCTGCTACTACAGATGCTTCAGGAGCTGCAAATACTGGTGTTTTGGAGATAGGAAATGCACTTAGAATTGATGGTAATGAAGTAATTACGAACACCAACACTTCTTTATTTTTGCAAAATGACAATAATGGTGATTTAAGAGTTGACAATACTACTCTTGCAGTAGATGCAAGTACTGATCGCGTTGGTGTTGGAACAACAACACCCTCTCAAGCGTTACATGTGGTAGGAAATGTAAGGCATTCTGGAGCATTAATGCCTAACAATCAGGCTGGTACTGCAAATCAGATTTTAATGTCAAGTGGAGCAGGTGCCGCACCAGCATGGACAAATTTTATTCTTTTAAACAATCCAGCAACAAATGCTATGGGTAAATTCTTTAGTGGATTATTCAATATTCCTACCGGACAATTTACGCTTACACTTGCGGATGCGAATTGTGTGGTTAGTAGTACTTGTTCTTTTACTTGGGTGGGTAATTTACCTTTTGCTGGACCAGGTAACCCAAATTATGGAAGGGACTTATTAGTTACTTATGAAGCACAGGCTGGTCAATGGGTTTTTTATATACAAAACAATACAGGATTTAACCTCAATAACTTTCAGTTCTCCTATTTTGCAGCTTACTAAATGTTAAGATATGAATAATTTAAACTATATCGTTTTTGTTGCATTACTCCTGATTTCATTTTCAGGTTATTCTCAAAATAATTCTAATATTATTACTACACCAAGTACTAAACTTGCTGTAGGTACTGCAAGTCTTGGAAAAGCAGAACCGATAAATGATATTGCGGTTGTTAAAGGTAAAACAAATGCAAAGAGTAAAACCGCTTCTTTAAAAATCACAAGAAAGCTAAAGCCATCGAATGGGGTACCATACTTGGTTCCTGAGAATAGCTCTAATTCAAATCCATTAAAAGAAAAAATTACAAAAGGTTCAACTTATAAAACAACGCATAAAGAAACTAAAAGTTTAATTAACCCTTCGTTAGAAAAATCAGAATGAAGAAACTACTGCCAGTCATATTATTAATATTGCTTACTAATGTTGGGTATTCTCAGGCTCGGATAGTAATGAATAACAATGGAGTTATTGTCATTGATAACAGTGCTTTTTTGGTCATTGACAATGGAGCTGCCAATGCCTTAGCAACAGCAGGAACAGGTGGGAAAATCATTTCAGAATTAGAAACAGATGTCATCAAATGGAATGTAGGTACAGCCACAGGAGTACACACGATACCATGGGCAACAAGTTTAGCAACAGGAGCAGTTAAAATGCCATTATCCATCAACATCACTTCAGCAGGAGTAGGAGCAGGAAATATTTTGTTATCCACTTATGAAACTACAACAGATGCGAATCTACCCTGGCAATCAGGAATTACCAACATGTGTTCAAGTACAACCAATTTAGATGGGTCTCTATTAGTAGCCGATCGATTTTGGCAAATCAATGCCAATGGTTATGGAACAAAACCAGGAGTAACGATGAGCATGGGATACAATCCAGCAGCCAATGAGTTGGCAGGAGGAAATACGTTGATAGAATCTAATTTACAAGCCCAACGATTTAATCCAGGAGCAGTAGCATCAAGTCCATGTTTTGCAGGAGCAGGATCATGGGAAACCCTATTGTTTGGAATTAACAATGCACCAGGCGATAATGTGAATACAATTGTAGTTACCCCAGCTAACTTTTTTAAAGACTGGATACTAACAGACAATGCAGCACCATTACCAGTAGAATTAGCAAGTTTTGAGGTGAACTGTAATCAAGGAGAAGCAGAGATAGAATGGGTTACCCAAACAGAGATCAACAATGATTACTTTGTAGTAGAAAAGAGTTATGATGCAACAAACTTCTTTAAGTTAATCCAAGTACAAGGAGCAGGGAATAGTAACATAGCTAACTATTATTCAGTAATAGATCCAGACCCTTCATCAGGCATAACCTATTACAGGTTAAAACAAGTAGATTTTGATGGTTCGACTACATATCATGAAATAGCATCAACAAGTTGTAACCCAAAAGGATTTACAGTAGATCAATTGGTGTTAAACAACAATGCATTAAGTTTTACAATAAACACGATATCAGATGAAGATATTACCATCTATTTTTATGATGCAAGAGGTAGAATCATCTCCAACAAAACGCAACAAATCCAAAAAGGAGTTAATGCTATTCAACTGAATAACTTAGAGCTTAGTACAGGAATTTATATGTTATCAATAGTAGGAGATAAAAACACTTTTGCTACTAAATTGATGAATGCTAAGAATTAGTGTCAGACTAATTTTTCTTTGTAAATTTTCCTTTTATTGTCCAACTCCAAAGTAATAACAGAACAGCTATTGCTGCCGCAATTCTACCAAGGAGGTCTCCATATGATGTATAAAATGTCATTTCATTGTTGGTATTAATGGTATTGTTGATGGCATCTTTTTCCCACCAATTTGTTGCATCAATAATATCCCCTCTTTGATTAATAAAACAAGATGTACCTGTATTGGCACTTCTTGCAATACTTCTTCTCGTTTCTATAGCTCTTAAACGAGCATAGGATAGATGTTGTTTGTATCCAGGGGTATCTTGCCACCAACCATCATTAGTAATAATAAAAATAACGTTAGCTCCTTTTTTAACATAGCTGGCAACGTAATCACCATAAATAGACTCATAACAGATAACAGGGGCAATAACTGTGTTGCCACTTATTAAATTGTGAGACTCTTCTTCAACTCCAACACTACCAAACGTTCCTCCCAAATCAATTGCATATTTTTCGAGGGGAGCGAAAAGTTCAGGGTAAGGAAGTTTTTCTACACCAAGAACCAATTTCGATTTATGATAAGTCTGAATTTCGGGAGTGTTATTGTCAATTAAAATGGCAGTATTAAATGCATCATACCATTCTTTTGTTAAACCACTTTTTCTCGCAGTTGCAGTTGGTTTTTCATTTTCAATACTACCATAATCCTTATATGACGATATTCCAATAACAAATTTTATATGAGGAAATTCTTGAATAAACTTTCTAATCTCAATAATACCATAACTCTCTTCGAATTCTACTTCACGACTTCCCCTTGGAATAGCTGTTTCAGGGGCAACAACAAATTTTGTGTTTGGTGTTATTTCTTTTCGAGCCAATGACAAAATTCTATCCATTTGTTCAGCTTCAGTCATTCCTCCGAATTTTTCTGTGTAAG
>JAJCYO010000005.1 GCA_029262875.1 Flavobacteriales bacterium | reverse complement strand
AATAACCTCCTTTTGATACTATATATCGTCCTTTTGTCGTTCTATCATTAAATTTCTTTCCGTCAAAGATTTATTGACTGATCTTTTCATTCTATATCCATAAAACAATAGGAAAACGATAATTAATACCACCACTACACCACCTACAAGTATTTGAACCTTCAACGCCTGTTGCTTAATTTCCATTTCCTGGGTTTCACGCTCCATAGTCAATAGTGTAATTTCCTGCTGATCCAAACCTTTCTCCGACCCTTCAATTTTCCATAACAAATCATTTACTTCTTCTCCTAAGTGTTTTTTAATAATCTGATTTACTTTAGTTTTAAAATCATCACTATTAAAAAACGCATTGATGGGCTTTATCCAAGTACTATTTTTTGGCAAGATGATTCCATAACCATTCCTCTCCACTTTAAACAAGTTTTGTCTTTTAAAACGAACTCCTTCCTGAAACAATTTTAGATAGGTTGGTAATTCTATATAACCAAATAAATTGGGCTCTGATGAAATTCTTTCTCGGATAATACTTGCCGTTTTTACTCCTTGTATTTTAAACCCTGGAACTACATTGGTTAACCTTACAAGATCATCTTCGAAAGTGGTATTGGGAACACTTAAGGCTGTTAATTTGGAAAATATTTCAATAAATTCTTCTTCGCTTTTAGCAATAGAAACATTGTCGCTATTAATCAACACCTCTATATCAGGCATATATTTAGGAGAAAACAAGACTTCCTTCATACGCTGCTCTGTCATGGAAAAAGAGCAAGCGCCAAACTCTCCGTTTCCCCCATATTTTATTTCTTCATATAATCCTGAGAAACTATCCGACTTTTTAAAGTTAATGGTAATATCTACTCCATTTTTTCTAAGATGCTCTTTAAACGCCAAAAAGATATCATATTCTATTCCTTTCAGTTTCCCTGAAGCATCGCTAATAAAATTGTCAGAATTGTAATAAAAAACGGTAATGGAACCTTTTCCTTTTGCTTTAACAATATCCCATTCCTCAGCATGGACAACGCTTAAGTTGAATAAAGCAAAAAAAAGAAATAATATGTAGGTTTTGATTTTCAATACTTAGAATGATTCTAAACAATAAAACTACGACATAATATCAATATGTTAATTAATAAAGATCCATAAAGACGTAGATGCATTAAAATATACATAACTTTGTGTTGCTTAGGCCTATTAATTTTAAAGCAGATGGAGTCAGTTAGAATTAAATTTAATACAACAGATCGTCCAGAGTTTGTAAAAGAGCTTCGTAATAGAGTCAACTCCTATTTCAAGGAAAACAATAGGTCTAAACACGCTAATACAAACATGGTTGTAAAAACCATAGTTATGATTAGTCTCTATTTTATTCCTTACTTCTTTATTCTATTTAATGTTGTGACCAACTCATGGTTAGTATTAAGTCTCTGGACATTGATGGGGATCGGAATGGCCGGTATTGGTTTTTCCATTATGCACGATGCTAACCACGGTGCTTACTCTAAAAATAAAAATGTAAATAAGTATTTGGGTTACCTGATAAATTTGGTTGGTGGAAGTGTTGTTAACTGGAAGATTCAACATAACGTACTGCATCACACTTATACCAATATTGCTAACCATGATGAGGATATAGATGGACCGTTGATGCGATTTGCCTACGAGATAAAAAGGCATAAAGTTCATCGTTTTCAGCAATTTTACGCATGGTTCTTATACGGTCTTATCACTATTTCATGGTCTATAAAAAAAGATTTTATTCAATTAAAAAGGTACAAGAAAAAAGATCTGATTAAAACCCAAAACATAACCTACAATAAAGCATTTATTAGGTTAATTCTTGCGAAGCTTTTTTATATCTCTTATGTTTTAGTTATCCCAATAATTTTTTCCTCTCAACTATGGTGGTTAACGCTAATCTTTTATTTTATCATGCATTTTGTATGTGGCTTTATTCTTTCGGTGACATTTCAATTAGCGCATGTCGTGTCAGAAACAGAATTTCCTGAACCATCTAAAGATGGAAAGATGGAAAATAGCTGGGCAATACATCAACTATATACTACTGCTAACTTTGCCCGTAAAAATTTACCATTATCATGGTTTGTTGGCGGACTTAACTTTCAAATAGAACATCACTTGTTTCCTAACATATGCCATGTCCATTACCGTAAAATTTCTAAAATAGTTAAAGCCACTGCCAAAGAATTTGACCTACCCTATTATCAAAACACGTTAATTGGTGCTCTCGTAAGCCACGCAAAGCACTTATCAAAATTAGGGAAATACGATTTCGCTTAAGAATCCCTTTCTCAGTCTATTTTTATTTCAATAAGTCAGATTAAAATTATTACATTTATTCTCTTAATAAAAGTGCAACCATTTATTCAAAAAGAATGTCTTGCTTATAGTTAAGTTTTATATAATATGAAAAGAGTATTACTGTTATGTTTCCTAATTGTTTTAAACTTTACAGTTTTAAATGCACAAAGGGGTAAGGATGGTGCCAAAATTGTGGTTGGACCAGAAGTTGTCAATGCTTACACGAGTTTAACTATATTCGCAGGAGCAGGTAACACTGCCCTCAATGTAACAAATTCCGCCTTAAATAATAATTTCTCAGGGAATTTAGCTCCTGGAGATCTGTTGATGATTATTCAACCTCAAGGAGCCCCTTTAGAAAATGGAAATCCTTTTAACTCTACATGGGGAAATATTTTTGCTTATTGGACTTGTGGTAACTATGAATTTGTCCAAGTAAGTAGCATTCCTAATGCTAACTTAATTATGTTAGACTGTCCGCTTACCAATGATTATAGTGTTACCGGAAATTCTATGGTGATTAGGGTTCCGAGATATTCTTCGTTAACCGTGAATGCTGGTGGAATACTTACTGCTGATTCATGGAATGGATCAACTGGAGGGGTATTGGCTGTTGAAGTAAATGGTGCAACTACTATTAATGCTGGGGGAATTATTGATGTCTCAAACTTAGGCTTTAGAGGTGGTCAAATAGAATCTAGCTCAACATTTGGAGGGTTGAGGTATGCTGACAATAATCCAATTGAAGGTGCTGAAAAAGGAGAAGGCATAGGTGGTGATCAAGCTTTTTATAGTGCATCATTAGCTGGCCGATATACCAGAGGTGCTCCAGCAAATGGTGGTGGTGGTGGTAATGCGCATAATGCAGGTGGTGCAGGTGGTGCTAATGCAGGAAATCCTATAAACTGGAATGATGGTGCCGGAGTACCTGATCCTGCTTATAATGTTTCATGGGCGTTGGAAACCCCTTCTTTAGTCGGAATTAATAATTCTGGAGGCGGAAGAGGTGGCTACTCCCATGCTGGATCCAATGGAAATGAACTAACACAAGGTCCTGGTAATGGGGCATGGGGAGGAGATACCAGAAGACAAGTTGGTGGACTAGGAGGAAGACCGTTGGATTATTCTACAGGTAAAATATTCATTGGTGGTGGTGGTGGTGCTGGAGATGGCGAAACCACAACACCAGGCGCTGGTGGTAATGGTGCTGGAATTATTTTCATGTGTACTTATGGCGATGTAAGTGGTTTTGGTAGTATTGTCGCAAATGGGCAAGATGGATTTAATTGTGAAGTTGCTGGCCCTCCCGGATTTAACAATGTTACAGGTAAGGATGCCGCTGGAGGGGCTGGTGCAGGTGGAACAATTCTTATAAAAACTACGGGTACAGTTTCTGGAATAACCATTGATGCCAACGGAGGAGCAGGAGGTAATCAAGTACTTAAGGCTGGCCTTCCTGCTACTATTGGAGAAGCTGAAGGGCCAGGTGGTGGTGGTGGTGGTGGTTACATAGCCATTTCATCCGGAACTCCAACTAGAAATGCTAATGGTGGTATTTATGGAACAACCAATAGTACTTATGTAAATAATTTTCCTGCTAATGGAGCAACAAGTGGAGGCGCAGGAATGCCAAACGAAAATATTGATGCATTCGACATAGTTGTCAATATTGATACAATATGTCCAAATACAACAACAACACTAACAGCTACTGTGACTGGAACTAATCCTGGTGGAATAATATTTGAATGGTATGATTCTCCTATAGGTGGAACGCTATTGTTTACGGGGAACCCATTCACAACTCCATCATTAGCTGTAACCACAACTTATTATTTAAAAGCATGCCCTGCCCCATTTAGAGTTCCTGTAACGGTTACCGTAATTCCATGTCCAACAATAGCCGCAAACTTTAGTTCTACCGACAGTACATTGTGTGTTGGTGATTGCATTGATTTTACGGATTTAAGTACTGGTGGACCTGCAACAGGTTGGACTTGGTCTTTTCCTGGAGCGGCAACAACGAGTTCTTCAGCGCAAAATCCGACTAATATTTGTTACAATTCTGTTGGTAGTTTTGATGTTGAGCTCATTGTAACAGATGGGACAAATAATGACACCCTGTTAATCCCTAACTTCATTACTGTATCAGCTTTACCTACTGTTGTAGCAGGACCTGACACTTCTATTTGTATAGGTGATGCTGCAAATATTTATGCTACTGGTGCAACATCCTATAATTGGGATAACGGTTTAGGTGCTGGTCAGGGATTTAATGTTACGCCACTGGTAAATACAACTTACATTGTTACTGGTACTGATGCAAATGGTTGTGTTAATACTGATCAAACTATTGTTACCATTAACGCTTTACCTACTGTGGTAGCAGGACCGGATACTTCTATTTGTTTAAACAGCAGTGCTAACATTTATGCTACTGGTGCCACTTCTTACAATTGGGATAACGGTTTAGGTGCTGGTCAGGGATTTAACGTTACGCCAC
>JAJCYO010000004.1 GCA_029262875.1 Flavobacteriales bacterium | reverse complement strand
CGTTGACAACATTCTCGAAGGGCAAAATCAAGTCAACGCGGTTGAGCAAATGGAAGGTGGCCTCAAATAGTCCAATGTGTGGTTGTGCGCCTCCTGGCGGGTATAGAACAAATCCAATGAATCTTTCAACTTCATCACTTTGGGTTTTTCTTTCACATTGGTTAAGTAATCTATTTTATGAGAAATTGCCAGTAACTCTATATCATTAGTAGTAGAAACTTGAATGTTTGTTGCATTAAATTTTGGAGATAGTCCTGTAAAGACAACCTTTGTCCTTCCTTTTTCTAAGGTTACTTTTTTAGAACGGTGAATCTCTGCCCCATCTAAATAAATAATAGCAGATTTAATTTCTGTGGTTACTTTTTTCGTTTTTTCGTTTTGTGCCCATCCTGTTTGTAACAGTAATGAAAAACACATTAAGTAGATTATTTTTTTCATGTTTTATTTTTTAAGTATATGATGTTAGAATATTACTATTCCATATTTTTTTTGCTTGGTAGCAATTTTCATTCCTTCTTTTGTACTAAACTACAAAAGAAATTTTCACCGCTAAAATTAGATTTAGTCAACTGGCCGTTTTAGCAAGTAAACTCACGACTTAGTATAGTTATGATGCTAAGAAATATAAATGAAATAAGCGCTAAACCCTATCAGGTAAATTAATCCTATCCAACTTAAATATTTTAAGAATAATCCCGGTTTATTTTCCTGAGGCATGGTTTTACCATGAATTACCAAGTAATTTAGAATGGCCAAAATTGGTGAAGTGATAAAAGCTATTTTTGTAGCAAAGTCTACCATTGATTTCATATTCACTAAAAAAATGGAAAGAATAATTATGGTACCAATAACCACTATTAAAATCCAAATCCAATATAGTTTATTAGAATTATTATCTGAATTCGTTATCATCCGAGTTGTTGGACTTAATACTCTTGGAAAAGCATCCAAACATGTTAATGTAGTACTGAACATAGTTGTAAAAGCGGCAATGGCAATAATGAAATAAGCCCAATTTCCTAAGCTGTCGGTATAAATTCCTATTAATTGTTTTGCAAATCCACCACCACTTGCTTCTAATTCAATCCCTGTCCCGTAGATAGTTTCAGCACCTAATCCAATAAAGCATAATGCCAAAAACAATGTCCCCCAATAGCCAATTTTAAAATCAAGCAAAGCCGTTTTTAATGGTATCTTTTGATTGATTTCACTGCTCTTTTCAACTGCCCAAACTGAATGCCAAATTGAGATATCTAATGGTGCAGGCATCCAACCCATCAACGCAATTAGAAACAGTACATTTGATTTATCTGAGAAGGAAAAAGAAGTTAAATACATCGTGTATTGCTCTGGTGTTCCTAAAAAGGAAAAAGCAAGTGCCACTATAGTTGTAAAAGATAGTATCAATATAATGAGTTTCATTGTCTTGTCTAAAAATGAAAACTTCCCTATCAATAAAATCGTTAAACAAACAATTAATAAGCACGAAGAGATTACCCAAGGTTGAAGTGTTAATCCTGTTATTTCGCTAACCAAGCCTGCTGTTACTATTGTTACAGCTGATTGAATAATAAACATTGTACTTACCGTAATTAACAAGTACAAATACAGCGACCACTTCCCTAACGCCTGATAACCATGCAACAAACTTTTTCCTGTACTGGCTGCATACCTCGGCCCCATTTCAAAAAATGGATACTTTAAAAAGTTAGCCAATAACACTGCCCATACTAAACCGTAGCCAAACTCTGCTCCAGCTCTTGTGGATTGCACCAAATGAGAAACTCCTATTGCTGCTCCTGCATATAGCAACCCTGGCCCTAACATCTTATACCAAGGAATCCTTTTCTTTCCTACAAACATAGCATCCAAAGCATTATCCTGCTGATCTAAATTATTTTCTGTTTTGGAGTTTACCATAATTTGGGGCGTACTTATCAAATTGATTGATATTTACCTTGAATCGTTTATTGCAATAATCCGTAACGATAAGTTGATTGGCTAAAATTGTGAATTTCCGAATGTGTTCAACACCATAATAATTGGCTTGTAGGGTGATTGATAAATTTTGAATTTCCAAAATCTGGCATTTCACCTCTCTATCCAAATAAAATAAGTCAATCAGTTTATTCTGCTCAATTCCTTTTACCACTATTCCATGATGTGCTTTAGTGCTTCTAAACTCATTCCTTTCTTCTGGAAAAGCAGTATAAGAATAGGTGCCAGGATCTTTAACTAAATCTTCACCATTTACTTGCAAATCAAATGAAAGCTTATCATTATGTACATGCCCCCAACTGTGGTGCATATTTTTATTTGAGATACCACTGATTGCCAAATAAAATTGAGGTGATTTAAACACGTAAATACCAAAGTCATCGTAAGCAAAAAATGCTATTTTATCTAAATTTATATCAGCTAAAAACTTTATTTCTGTTGTTGATGGTATTTGAACTTGATGTTTAGCATTACGTATTTGGTGTTTGCTTTTCCGTCTTGTACTTGGAGATTGTAGCTTACTATTGTTTGAGAATTGTTCAATTATCTTCTTTTCCAAAAGAAACTTAGCATCTATTTCCATTTCAAACAAGCCAGAAAAACTTGCCAATAATGATTGATAATTTAAAGAAGACTCTTCAGCAAAAAATTTAAATAAGCGTCCACTATCATTATCTCCAAACTGTGGAATTTCACCATTTGCTTTGGAAATATCGCCAATAAAGTGAACCGATTTCCCCAGAAGATTAATATAATTAGGAGCTATCTTTTTAGCATTTCTAAGTGTTAATGCTGCTGCATAAAGCATTGCCTCAGCACTTAAACAATGATAAGCTGTAGAACCTTCAAAATTTCCTCCGTCAGCAAAAAACTGTTTATAAAGCTCCCTTTCTATTTCCTGTTCAGCAAAATCTCGCCATTCTAATGTTTCATCTTTTTCCGACAAATAATTGGTTGCAAAAAGCATTCCGACAAGATTAAATAAATAATGATTCCCTGCTGCTCCTTCTTTATGCTCAAGATGATTGAAAATGAATTCAACGTGACGATGTATTGAATCTGTAAAAACCAGTGTAAATTCATCATCCAATGTATTCGTTGAATCTGTTTGTTTAAATATGTCGTAAGCAACCAATAAATTACTTACCCTAATGCCAACATCCATTGCACAACCCCATTGCACTCCCATTCCAATTGGGTTAGAAATAATAAAGTCTAAGCTCTGGTTTCTAAATTCTTTTATTAACTCTTCATTATTATTGCCATTAATTGCTGCTATGGCCATTTGCGGCAAGTGCTGCATACGACCCAATTCCCAACAATTTTTTACATCAACATTTTTAGATTCGTCTATAATTTGTTTATCAAACTGTTTTGTTATATCAAACTCAAACCCACTCTTTATATCCGATTGCCAATTTATAAATTGGTAATCTTTAGGTATATGTTTAAAGAGTTTTTCAGCAAAAAAATGGTGTTCTGAATTTAAACTGAGCTCCTTATCTCTATTCCTACTAACCCAACCACTCCCTAATAAATCAAATTCATGTCTTAAGTAATGGTTAATTCGTTCTTGGTTTATCGATCGGCTAAATTCATTGATGTTCAATAAAGAATTTAGCGTATAATTAGACGCTGACTTTCTATAATCTTTGACCGTGTAGTCTGTTTTTTGAGTAGAAAAAACTTTTTTAATAAGTCTTTTTACAAGAATATTAAAAGGAAGTTGTTTTGCTATTTTCAGGTTACTCAAATTGAATTATTTGGTTAATGATTTTCGTGCGGCATAAAAGACAGTACTTTCTAAAACATGATGAGAATTAATTATTTTTAAAAACACCCTCATCACTCCTTTAATTACTGTGAAAACAATGTTGCTTGCTGGTATTGGTGGCGAGTAAACCCTTTCAGTAGTAAATCCTTCCCATCTTAGTTGCTCTTTCACTTGTCCTATGGTATACTCTGTAACATGGTAGGTTGACATAAAAGCAATTTCTTGTCCAACAGATGCTTTAATTAAATTCGAAAAACGATAACGACTAGGAGTCGAAATAATCAATAAACCATTTGGTTTTAAAACCCTTTTCATTGCTCTCAACATTTGAAGAGGGTCGGGAACATGTTCCCATAAGTTGTTACAAACCACAACATCAAAATACTCATCTTGATAGGGGGGATGATAAGCATTTGCCGTTATAAAGTTTATGTTTTTGAATGTTTTATGCGCAAAATCTATTGCTGAGACAGAATAATCTAACCCGTGTACTTCAAAATTGATAAATTCTTTTTTTATGACATCCGTAAAATGACCTTCGCCACATCCTATATCGAGCAGCTTTAAAGACTCACTTTTTGCTGACGATGGAATTAAATCAATTGTAGCCTTCAATCTTCTCTGTTGAAAATCACTTTCCAATTGATCCATTACTACATAGGGATCATCATCCTTGTATTCATCTGAACTTTCAATTTCTTCAGGGTTAAGAAAAATGTAAAAACCGTTTTCATGTTTACAGCAATCATTATCTCTTTTATCCTCCATCCACTCTTCAAAAGAACAACAAGCTATATCTAAATTTATAGTAGATTTTTTCTTTTCGCTATAATATAAATTCATTACTCTTTATTCTTTTAAAAGCAGTTGATAATAATCCATCATCTTTTGAATGTTTTTTTCAAAGTTAAATTCTTTTTCGATAACTTTTCTTCTATTTTCAAGAACAACTTCTGACGTAGTATTCCTATCAATAAAATCTTCCATTCTATTTGAAATTATTTGTGGTATATTCTCTACTAGTTCTAACTCTAATGAAGGGTGAGTTTCCATCAAAGCCCTAAACGAATAAATGTCTGAAGCAATAAGCTCCTTTTTCATCATCAGGGGCTCCAACAAAGCAGTCGATAATTGATCATCTTCCACTAACATAAAGCCAACATCCACTTTTCTCCATATGGCTTTAATATCATCAAATGGTAAAAAATCGTGAAAAACAATTTCTATTTG
>JAJCYO010000003.1 GCA_029262875.1 Flavobacteriales bacterium | reverse complement strand
TCTGTAATGGTGGGTAACAATTGAATAAGTACACAATTGTACTTATTCAGCTTATGTCTTTAGTTCAAAAATAACGAATCAATGGGACTTTCAATAGCTTTTATGTTGTTTACAGCAACTTGAGTGTAGATTTCTGTTGTTTTAGTGCTAGAATGCCCCAAAAGAACTTGGATATAACGTAAATCTGTACCTGCCTCTAATAAATGAGTAGCAAAACTATGCCGTAACATATGTGGTGTAACATTTTTTTTAATTTTACTTTTTTTTGCTGCTGTTTTAATAAGTTGATTTACACTTTGCGGACTATATTTTCCACCTTTAACACCCTCAAATAAAAATATACTAGGGTTCCATACTTTAAAGTACTTTCTTAGGTCTTTTAATACTGAAGAGCTAAGGATGGTAATCCTATCTTTATTTCCTTTACCTTGAATTACGTTAATTACCATTCGGCTACTATCTATATCTGAAAGCCTTAAATTTAACAATTCTCCTCGTCTTAAACCTGCTGAATAAAGCAAGCTAACGATGCATCTATGTTTTATATTATTGGTGTTTTCTATAATGGCTATTACCTCTTCTTTGCTTAGTACTTTTGGTAATTTTTCTTTTTTAATTGGACGTTCGACACTATAAAAACGATTGGGCATTTCTAAAACTACTTCATAATAAAATTTAATACTGTTAATCATTTGATTAACGTAAGAATCAGACTTGCCGCTCTGGATTAGTTCTTGCATATAAGTTCTTATTATTTCTTCATCTATTTGCATGAGATCCCATTTAATAAAATGATTGCTGAATACTTCAAATAGATTAATGTAAGTTTTAGCAGTAGACAAAGCATATTGTCTTAATTCAAGTTTTTGTAAATATTCTTCAGGACAAGTTCTGTAGTTGTTTGGTAGTTTCCGTTCTCTATATTTCTTGAGTGAAATCGATTGGTTCTTATTAGGCTTTTTGTCTTTATTGAAAAAGTTACCAGAATTAACCCAAGCTACACCTCTAAAATCTTCAAATATGGTGTCTAAATTTTCTTTGCTATTTAAAACATATGCCATGTTAAATTCTTTGCTCCATTTTATATTTGGAAGCCCTTTAATAACAGTTTGAACCATCTTGTTGGGGTAAAATTTCAATCCAATTTGTTTTTCATTATCAATATAAAGATGTTTCAAGGTAATTACATGTTGTGCATTTTGTTTCATCAGTATAAAAATAGAAGGTAATTATTTGGTAAACAAAAAATAGTAGTACATTAGACGTTAGTTAAACGTTTAATATACGACTATGGATAATTGTCCTGAATGTGGCGAGGAAGTAAAAGGAAGAATCGATAAGGTCTTTTGTTCTCCTTATTGTAAATCAACCTATCATTATAAGAAATCTAGAGACGATGAGCAGAATCTGTATAAAAAGATTGATAATCAATTAAAACTGAACAGAAGGCTATTGAAGAGTTACAATAAAGCAGGGAAGGCTGTAATTAGAAAAGAAGACTTATTGAATGAAGGGTTTAATCCAAAATATTTTACTCACTATTGGAAAAACCAAAAAGGAGACATTTACTTATTTTGTTATGAGTTTGGTTTTTTAGAAAAGAAAGAAAATGAGAAGTCCAAATACGTGTTGGTTCAGTGGCAAGAGTATATGACCAAAAATTAATAGATTTGTAAAGACCTTTCCTCAACCTTAACTCTATAAAAATACTATTTGTCTTATATATGTCTTTTAAAGCTGAAGGCTAAAATAGACGCTTATCCCTAAAAGTTATATGATGCTTCTCATACAGAGAATGCGAAAAATATAAAATATAAAACCTTTGAGTAGCGGTTAGATAATTGTCACTAAAAAGGTCACAATAGCCATAAAAGAGATGGTCGCGTAGGTAACTTTAGTCCAAGTATTCCATATCCTAATGTCGTTTGGTGTTAGCAGTGGTTCATTTTCAATCTTTAGAAAAATAGGAAAGTATATCCTGAAGCTTTGATTTTTAGGGTGGAACACCCTTCCAAAAAAATCATTTAATAGACCATCACCTTCAGGTTCAGTTCTTTTATGATGAACCCAACCTCTAATCGTTGAAGCTATTATTAGCAAAAGAAATGATAAAATGAGGCTAATTCCTAATATTCTATCTTGTACATCCACACACTAAAGATAAGAAAAAGCTGAATGAAGTAAATAAACTACTTATTTTTAATACGACAACTTACGACCTAACCCTCGAAGTTCGCGGTAATGAGAAGCTAAAGCCTTTGACCAATTGGGAAACTCGCGGTAAGATACCCCATACTCTTTTGCCGTTTGCCTGACAATGGGCGCAATTTTTCGGTAATGGATGCTACAGATGTTTGGATATAAATGGTGTTCAATTTGATTGTTTAATCCTCCTGTTAAAAACGAAGGAAACCAACTGGTGCTGCCAAAATTTACTGCAGTAGTACATTGATGTTCAGTATAAGATTGCTTCAATTGATTGTTTTCATCAGGCCAATCTTTAGGCATATCTTCTACAATATGTCCCAATTGAAATGCCAAAGCAAGTGTTATGCCTAAGGCAACTTGCATCACTAAAAACCCAACAATGATGCCCCACCACGGAACATCTAATAAAAGTGAAGGCCATAAAAAAACATTGGCAAAATAAATAAGTTTAGCAATCACAAAATTTGTCATTCCCCATTTTTTAAGTTTAGGTTTATGGTAAACCAAATGATCCTTTTTTCTTATTTGATTAAAGTCTTTGACCAATACCCATTCAATAGTAAAAAGTGAATAGAGGACCCAGATATAAATGTGTTGGTATTTATGAAGCGGTATCCAGGGCGTACCATCATGATAACGTACAAGGCTGAGTGGTGCGTAATCTCCATCTGCACCAGGTACACTTGTAAAAGTATGGTGGCATTGATTGTGCGTAAACTTCCAGTTAGGCGCATAAGCTCCCATGGCATTAAAGGTCATGCCCAATAAATTGTTGACCCATTTTTTTGATGAATACCCTCCATGAATGGCATCATGGCCAATGTTTAAGCCACAAAAAGCACATGCCATTCCTAAAAGAAAAGCCAATCCCAATAAGGCTACTCCAGTAAACGGACCAAATAAAATCGTAAAATAAAACAGCAGCATCAAGGATAAATAGAAAACTGTTTTAAAAATCATTTCTGCATTACAATGCTTAGAAATTTTATTGTCTTTAAAATAGCTGTTAACCCTTGATTTTAAAACTTTTGAAAATTCACCTTCAGGTTGAAATTTAGGCATCGAATTACGGACATCGCTTTCTTTCATGTTACTCATCAACCAGGGTTCTTGTTTTCGTCCAAAATGTTTCTCAAAGGTATAAATTAAAGCCAATAAACAAAAAAGCCACTATTGCTAGTGGCTTGTGTTTTGCTCATTTCCCTATTAAAATAGCTGCCACCCTTAAAATAACGACAAGTATGGGTGGTAGCTTTATCTTTTAAGTCCAGTCAATCAAAACTTAAAAGGAACAGGTAACCATTTTATATCGTAGTAACCAATGACGTAATGATTATTTATTCAAAACACTGTAAATCAAGCAGGTATTCAATATTAATAATACTTATTCTGTAATGCTTAGTAAAAAGTTGCCTTGTAGAAGTTAATTCCTTTACTAAACTTGCTGTTCTAAACATTTGAAATGAACTTATTTACCGAAAACTAATAATTATGAAAAAGCTAATTGTATTCTTATTTTGCCTTGCTTTATTAAACCTTTCTCCATTATTTTCACAAACTAACACGTTACCTATATCAGGTAATGTTGGTATAGGGACTACAACGCCAAGTGCTTTGTTAGATGTAAATGGGAATATGATTGTTGATAGTTCTGTAGTGATTAAAGATTCGTTAAATGTTCAAAAAAAAATTACTTGTTGACCAAGATATAAAAGTATTGGGTAAATCTGTTTTTATTGATGATGGAAAATTTAAAGCTGACTTAAAAGTATTAGGTGTTGGAAAGATGAAAGATAAATTAATAGTAGATGGTCTTACAAAAATGAATGGTGATGCTAAAGTGTTTGGTGACTTCAAAATAAACAGCTTAGCTAACACAATTTTGACAACAAATAGGTTAATGGCAATTAACCCGAATGGGAAACTAATAATAAGTAGTTTAAAGTTGGCTGTTGACGATATGTATGTTTGTAGTTCGGCAAATATAGCTCCTTGGGTTGGAGCCAACGGAACTACTACAGATGATGATATTTTATTATGTCCAAATTATAAAAGTGTAACAATAGGCGGTGATTTTACAGTTTCTGGATTAACATTTCTAAAAACTACCGGAATCGGAATTGCTCCTAATAATCAGAATCAATTAAATATGAGAAGCGTTGGAAAAGAAGCTGGAATTCAACTATTTACCGTCCCCTTTAGTTCTACAACAACAGCAAAGTATGCCTTTAAAAACATTGTTACTAATGATGATATAAATGCTTATTCAGTATCTCAAGGTACAACTACTAATAGTCAAGATGTATTCGTTGTAAAAGGCGATGGAAGGGTTGGAATTAAAACAGATACTCCAGAAGATAGATTGCATGTTGGTAATGGCCATACCAAATTGGTAGTAGGAAGTGCTTTTGGCCAAGATTTAGGATTTGGAACAAGTTATCTCGGATTTAATGCATCAAGGCAGAACGGTAGTACATGGTCAACAGCCGGTGATAATGCTCACGATGGAGGTGCGGTAATCTATTCTGATATATTCGGTTCTATTCGATTTTCGACAATCCCTTATACAGGCGCAACTGGTCAGACTGGTATATCTGACGCAACAATTGCCAGCAATACTCGTTTATTCATTCATAGAGACGGAAATATAGGTATAGGGACAGTAGCCATAAACGGTTTTAAATTATCTGTTGAAGGACAAATTAGGGCACGAGGAATACGAGTCGATGCTACTAATATAACATGGTTTGATTATGTTTTTACTAAAGATTATGAACTTGCTTCTTTAGCAGAAGTGGAAAAGTATGTTAACAAGTATCAACATTTGCCTAACGTGCCATCAGAAAAAGAGGTTAAAGAACAGGGTATTAATTTAGGAGAAATGGATGCTATTTTATTACGGAAAATAGAGGAGCTAACATTGTATATGATAGACTTAAAGAAAGAAAATGAATTGCTTCAATTAAAAGTTAAACAATTAGAAGAGGTGCATTGATGAAAAAAATTCTTTATATATTTTGTTTGATTGTTATTCCTTTAATAGGTTCAACACAGAATGATACGTTAATTACCAGGAGTAATTATAAGTATAAAATTGGTGTTAAAGGATTATATGAGAAAAGTGTAGCTTCATTTACTCCAGAAACAAAAACAGTTTACAATTTTGGTTTGCAAGGTATATATAGGTTTGGAAATTCTAAAAGTTCTTTGGAATCAGGGATTTATTTCTTTAATAAAATGATTGATGCAAAATATAAGGACCCAGTGTCCTCTAATTCTGTAATAAATGAGATTAATTATAAAAATATTCATATACCTGTTAATTATAGATTAGATACGCGAATTATTTATTTTTCATTTGGGGTTTATACCGATTATTTGTTCACGATAAAAGCTGATAATCTTGTTGACTATAAAGAACAAAATTTAGAAGACCGAAAATATAACTTTGGAATTAATGGTAGTATTGGTATTGAAAAACCTATCTCGCCGAAGATTACATTTTTTGTAGAAGGAGAATTTTCATCGAACCTTACTTCCTCTAAAAAAGAACATTCCTTTTTTTACTTTAACGATACAAGAGCATTTCAATTTGCAAATTATGGGTTTGCTTTAGGTATAAATTATAAACTATTAAAGCATTGATTATGAAAAAAGTAATAACTTTTTTGTTTGTATTATTTCTATGCGTATCAATTGCTGAAGGGCAAGATAATTTATTGCCGAATCCAGGCTTTGAAAACGGATTTTCTACGCCTCAATGTAATTATGACCCTCCAAATGATATTGGTAATGATATTTTTTATTGGCAAAGAGCTACTTGTTCTGGACTTGCTCCATTTTATACTTGTAAATACCAATTCTCATATCCAGATTGGGGAGACCCAAATTCATGTACAGCACCAACATTTGGTTTCACAAGTCGATTTATTTACTTAGAAAGACGAAGTGGTAGTGGTAAACAAGACGCATTAAGAACTGGATTACTCGCAAATATGGACATTACTAAAAATTATATATTTAAGATAAGTTATATAGCTAATCCAAGAAAACCTGGATCTGTTGGGACATCTAATCCTCCTCGTTTGACTATTCATTTTACGGATTTTAGTACTCACTGGAGTGCAACTTGGGGTAATACCTCAATGAAATTTGATATGTTTCCTCCTACTTCAGGGGGGTGGGCTCAACATTGGGTCATTATATCTGGCCCATTGCTAAGTGCTTTAGTCCCTTTTATAAATCAAAGTTTTTTTAATAAGTTAGATAATATAGTATTGGATTGTTCGGATAATCAAGCCTACATAGATTATGTGGAGCTATCAGAAAACTGTGATAATCCCTTATTGATTGAAAATCATGAATTTACTTCTTTTGTAAATGAAATACCATATAAATCAGGTGGGGTTTTAAAGGCTGGGTTTAATGTAGGTTCTCCTCAATCTAATGGTAATGTTGTTGTAAAAGGGGCAGCTAATGTTACTTTAAAAGCTGCTACTCAAATTTTCTTAGAACCTGGTTTTATTGTTGAGCAGAATAGTACATTTAATACAGTAATAGAGCCTTGTGATATCAATAGTGCGAGAGTTATTGGAGATACCATAGAGGTAATTGATGAAAATACAATTAGAATTGGTGATTTTATAATATCTGATGATAGCCATGAAACCTTGCCATGCGGGAGTGACGAAGTTCTTACAATTTATGGCTTGGACGGAGATACGACTTCTTTCGTTAGTTATTGGTGGGACTATGGAAACGGACAAACTTCAAACGAACCCATTGCAAATATTTATTATGATGAACCAGGGGAATATAGGGTAAAGTTAGCTTTAATAGATTCTATGGGTGTAACAGATACATTATCAAAAACCTATATCAAGCCAGATTGTGATAGATTAAATAATTCAATAAAAAATGGTAGCACTGATGATATTTTTATAATTTACCCTAATCCCAATAAAGGACAATTCACTGTAGAATTAGAAGATGTAAACAACGGTAGCTTATTTGAAATATATGATTTAATGGGAAAAAGAGTTTGGAGTAAAGTAATCTTAGAAAATAAAACAGTAATTGATATTACTAATAATCCCAAAGGCATCTATTTTTATCGTTATCTTAATAAAGAAAACCAACTTAATTTTTCTGGCAAGTTAATTGTTCAATGATATTAAAACTTGATAGAGTGAGTATTTAAAATTGTTTAAATTTAAAAAGTGAAAATTTATCTACTAAAATAATTCCGTGAAGAAAATAACCTTATTCATCATAGCAGTATCTTATTTGAGTGTAGTTCAGGCTCAGTCAACTCAAAAAGTTGAGAATCTAAAAACATTTGCCAAGGCTTATGGTTACGTTAAGTACTTTCATCCCAGTGATGAAGCTACCCATATTGACTGGAATAGCTTTGTAATTTATGGTGCTGAACAAATAGAAAGATGTTCATCTCAACAAGAAGTAATTACTACTTTAAATCAACTATTTCATCCTATTGCTCCGTCTGTAGTTTTCTCTAGTTCTAAAGTAGATTTTGATTTTAACACCATGACACCATCTAATGTAAAAAAATACAAGCCTATTTATTGGCAGCATAATGGTTTAGGTATTGGTATGAATAATAATGGAGAAACTTATTCTAGCGTTAGGGTAAATAGCAAAGATAAAGTAACAAAATCAGCAGGGTTTGGAAACATAATGACAGGAATAGATGCCGACAAATATTTAGGTAAGGAAATAAAATACACTGGATTTGTAAAAATGAAAGAAGGCATTACAGGAACTGGGCATCTTTGGTTGAGAGTAGATAATAAAGATAAATCAATGGGATTTTTCGATAATATGGGAAGCAATCCTATCAAAAGTAGTGAATGGCAGCAATATGAGATAGTTGGAAAGGTTAGCTCGAATGCAAAATCCATTGTTTTTGGGTGTTTCTTACAGGGTAAAGGTGCCTTGTATTATGATAAGGCTCAATTGTTTTATAAACAAAATGATGAATGGATTGAAATACCCTTAGTTAATGGTGGTTTCGAAACAGGTGATTTTGTGGAAAAATGGGAAGATGATAAGTGGATAAGAAGAGGAGATGGGTATGATATAGGTTTAACAAGTACAATAACCCATGAAGGGAACAAATCTGCTGGAATTGTATATATGCAAAAGAAAACAACAAACACTTCAAACAAAAAATTATTTAAACAGCGTCCTAGTAATAGAGAGTTTATACAGGAGGAAATTGGAAATGGAATATTCTGTCAAATGCCTATAATCCTATACACCAATAATAAGAATGGCACCTATCCAAAAGCTGATAGTAAACAACTTTCAACTCTCGAAAAATCATTAAGTGGTATTAATACTACCGATAATAATCTCAGTTTACGATTAGGTAACATTATCAATATTTATAACGTCTTTCAGCACTTCTATCCTTATTTTGATGTAGTTGATGTTAACTGGGAAAAAGAACTGGGAACAGCTTTAAATTCGGCTTACAATGATGAAGAACCTTATGATTATTGGATTACCTTAAAGAAATTCACAGCCAAACTGAAAGACGGGCATATAAGAGTGAATAAGTCTCCTAACAAAAACATCTATCTACCTCCCTTTAAATGGGAATGGGTAGAAAACAAGCTAATCATTACAGAAGTTTTTGACAGTAATCTGGGTTTACAGATTGGTGACATTATATCAAAAATTGATAATCAGAATGCTAATGAATACTTTGGAGAAGTTAATTCTAGAATATCAGCAGGGACAAAAGGGTGGTTGGATGTTAGGGCTGCTTCCGAAAGTTTATTAGGTGAAATGGGTTCTGAAATTACGTTGATAACAGAAAAGAACACTTTCACAATTAAGAGGAATCTGACAAGCCAAGAATATTTCAATCAAGAACATCAAAAGCCTGCATTCAGTCAATTGGAAAACAACATTTATTACTTAAATCTTGATGCTATTGAAATGGATACTATTAATATGCTTCTGCCTCAATTAGAAAATAGTTCAGCCATTATTTGTGACCTAAGAGGATACCCTAATGGCAACCATGATTTTATTTCCCATCTATTAGAAAAAGATGACACATCAAAGTCGTGGATGCAAATTCCTCAAATCATTTATCCAAATCAGAAAAAAATTACAAGCTATCAAAATGAAGGCTGGGGATTAAAAGCTAAAAAACCATATTTAGGAGATAAGAAAATTGTATTTATTATTGATGGTAGTGCAATCAGTTATGCTGAAAGTTATATGAGTTTCATAGAAGGGTATAAACTAGCCACAATTGTAGGTCAGCCAACTGCAGGAACAAATGGAAATGTAAATCCATTCCGTTTACACGGAGGATATAGTATTTACTGGACAGGTATGAAAGTGATTAAGCATGACGGCTCTCAACATCATGGCGTTGGTATTCTACCCAATGTTTATGTAATCAAAACCATTGGAGGAGTGAAAGCTGGGAAAGATGAGTTTTTGGAAAAGGCAATAGAAGTGATAAAAACTCAATAACAAAATTGTAAATATGGAAGTTCCTAAAGTTTTCATAATAGATTCAGTTTTAGTAATTTAAAAAAATAATCATTTCTTATCAATATCATTTGCAACAGCCTCATCAAACATTTCAAAAAACCTTGGGTCAACTTTGCCTTTTTCTATTTCTTTCTCAATAATTGAAATAATCTTTCCCCAATTTTCAGAATTAGGGTATTCATCTCGATGATGCCAAAGTAAAAGCCAAGCTATATTATAGCCATAACCGACAGTTTCAAAAGTTGGAAATCCTTTTTTAGCAATTATATCTATTAACTGGTTAAAGTTTATACTATCATTTTTATACATTTCATCACTATTATCCCTTACTAATTGGTCTCGTTCTTTTAATTCACGAAGAAATTGATAATAATTAGTATCTATTGAATTAAAATGAACAGCTAACAAAGAGTCTTTTATTAAGTTGTATTTATTAGCATATAGAGTCTCTTTAAATATTTGTGTTTCATCTGTATTAAAAATTGAAACATCAAGACCTTTTAATGCTCCTGTCATTAAATAATCATAAGCTTTACTGAAATTGTTATCAAGAATACATAGAGAAAAGGCATCAAAATAATGATAAGGTATATAGTTTATAATTGAAAATGCCGAATCGTAATATTTAATTGAAGATTCATAATCTTTCAATTCAGATTTTGATTTAGCAATCTCTATTAACTTATTGTAGTTGAGGTAAGTAGAATCCTGTGAATAGATAGAATTGTATGCTAAGAGAAATACTATTACAATAACTAACCTCATTCTTTAAAATTACTTAAAATATGAAAGCTGAGGAAATTGGTTAATTTGGTAAAATGAAATGTCTATATCTAATATTGATTTTAATAACTCTTAATTCTTGCATCGAACTTAATGGCATAACAAATGACTATGATAAATTAAGCCAGAGTCAGAAAGATAAAATAGAAAAACTTAATGAGTTTGATAATTTAGAAACTGGTAAAATTTATTCTATAAATGCACCTCAGCTAATGAAAGAGATGAAGAAGTACCCAAAGTCATTAGTTTATGTCTTTGCCAATGGCTGTAGGTCAGAATATTGTAAAGCACTTTCTATATATGAAGACTTTGCTAAAAAACAGAACTATAAATTATATCTTGTAATGAATGGTTACAACAACTTATATGAAACAACTAACCAACCCATTTCAAGTCCTCTATTTTCTATTGATAGTGATTATTATGGTGTAAAGTCAAGAACTAAATACACCATCTATTTTGAAAATGAACTTCAAGGTAAAGCCATTAATACTAAACCAAAAGAGTTTCTTGGGTCTCTTTATTTCTTTGAAAATGGTAAATTTGAAAATATTTTGAGGGAATTACCAAAACAGTAATAAAGTTAAGTGAGCGAAAGGCTTTTACACTTTTATCATTCCTCAAATTTCACTTTCTTCTTATTATAATTTTTCCAAGCAAAAGCATTGATTATATTATAATAGACGCTAATCGTATTATAATATGGAGTTACAAATCCATTATCTCTAAATCCAGATTTTAGAGTTGTTGCAGAATTAATTTTATCACTTGTTAAACGTACCCCAAAAACATGGTTCGCTCCAAACCCTTGCTTATCGTTACTTGTATTAGAAAGTATAAACTTAAACTCCATGATAGTTCCTGTTTTACGATAACCCCATTCTTGCTCTATTTCTGTAGATGCAAATAAATCTTTTTCTCCAATGTTTTGTTTTGAAGAAAAAGACATATACGTACCTCCACTTAGTTGAAAAAATAAAGTTCTCTTACAATTATTAAAACATCTAACTGGAACAGTAATTGATACCATTAACGGGAATCTCAAAAAAGATTCTTCCAATCTATAATTTGTGCTATCAAAATTCTTGTTAATGGAACTTGAAACTGCCTTAAATTCAAAGCCTGTATGTACACCAATAATATTAGCGATGTTATAACCATAAATAAAAGATGACTCTAAGCCTATTCGGTTAAATCTATCTTTATCTTTAAAAACATCATCCCGTGGATTTAGCTGTGAAGTTGATAATCCAGCAGAAATTTGAAAGTGGTGTTGCCATGATATAGAATCATTTTGTGAAAAAATATTTAGGCAACTGAAAACTAAAATTAAAAAAAGGGAGATACGTGTCATAACCTACAAATGTTAAATGAATTAAGGTTTTTATTCTGATAAAATTAGTGATAAAATCAATTGTGTTAACTTTATGCTATGAGAAAGAATATTCTAAACTCTTTTAAATGTCTTATAGCAATATTGATTGTTAGTTGTTCAACTGATGTAGTTAAAGAAGAAAATATTGATTTAGGAATTAATTTTAATACGTCCTCTACGATTATAATTCATTATCAAAATGCTCCAGATTCCACTTATTTAGAAACAAGTTTTTACAACTTTTTCCCAAGTGATGTCATTGAAAATAAGATTAGACTTTCCAACGATAGAGGAAAAAAAGTTGTAACATTTAATATTCAACATCCTCAAAAAGTAGATTTGAGTTTTGGGAATACTAACACAACTTGTTTCCTTGTCCCTAATGACACAATGGAAATACACCTCAACTTAGATACAGCACAGAATGTCAAAAAACATATAGAGTACGTTGGTAGGTTTTCAGCACTTAGTGATTATTACAAAACCAAAGAACTTTATTTTGGCAAGTCAGATTTTAATTACTCAAAAGCAATAGCATTCAACACGGCTAAAACTTTATCAGATTATCTTGCAACTATGGATACTCTAACTCATAATGAATTGGATTATATAATGAATTATAGAGACAAACATCTACTGCCAAATTGGTTTATAGATTATGAAATAGCCAATATTAAAAGCTCCACAGCAGACAGCAAGATAAGTATTGTTTGGTTTAGAAAACTTATGTTAGGAATAAATGATTCCATCCCTAAGGACTACTATTCAGATATTCAAAAGTTCATGGCTGATTGTCCAAATTCAAACCTATCAATAGGTTATATTGACTATTGGAGAAATTATTTCCAATACCAACAAACACAAGTTGCTGATAGTTTGAATATGAAGAACGCAATTGAATCTAATAACTTCTTGGTTAATAGTGCTATTAAATATCTGCCTCAAACTACAGCCGATATTTTTCTTACACGAAACTTAGATATGATTATCGAATTAAACCGATTAAATGATGAAACTTACTCTTTATACAATGGGACTATTGAAAACGAACAATTTAAAAAATACTTAAATAATAGAAAAGAAAATGGTATGATTCTTAAACCTAATGACAATGCTCCTCCATTTATGTTACCAAATATTAACAAAGAGCAAATCTCTCTTGATGATTTTAAGGGGAATTTTATTTATCTCAGTTTTTGGTACTCTGGATGCAGACCATGTCTTAGAGAGTTTCCAGATGAAAACGTATTAGTTCAGAAATTTAAAAATAATAATGTAAAATTCATTAACATTTGCACTAACACAAGCAAAAAAACTTGGAAATATCTACTAAAAAAATATGGCTTAAAAACAATTAACCTATTTGCTGATAGTACTCTTGATAAATTTATAGAAAAAAATTATGATATTACTTCTTATCCTCATCATGTATTAATCGACCCTAATGGTAAAATAATAAAGAACAAATGTTCTCGTCCAAAAGATGTTGAAGTAGAAATATTAAAATTATTGGATTAAAGAAGAGGTTTTTTTACAATTTCCATAGTTTAATTGGCATTTAGACATGGGATGTGATAAAGATTGTCAATGTTTATATAATATAGTTTAATTTCTTTTTTGCTCCGCCTTTGAAAATCTTGAAGAAGCGATATTAACCGCTTACTCTGTCTATTCATAAATATTGTCCAATAAACAACAACGATGTACGGGCTATCATCTTCATAAAGATATACAGTTAAATCATTGTGCAAATGCCGCAGTCTAAACAAGTCATTTCTTAAAGTGAAAGAAGTATCTACATTTTCCATTTGAAAGTCTCTAACAGCACTAATAAAGCCTATAAATTTGCCATTTGAATTTATAGAATCATTTAATAAATCTCCATTAAATGATTCACTATTGTTCCAATCTAAATTTGGAAAGCCACCAGCATAACAATTTGCCATAAAAAATGACATTTCACCATCATTAGACTTTGAGTAAGCCCTAACTTGTAATGGTTGTAATAAGTCTTTTGAAACTGAATTTTGAGAGGAATCTAATGCGTTTAATCTTTCACAAAGTGAATTTGTATCAATTACGAATGATAATTCATTAGGAATTTTATACTTTTTTGAATATCGTTGTATCTGTTCAACACTTTTAGGTTTCATTGCTTTTATTCCGATAGCTTTTATCATTACAGTATTACATGACCAGAAAATAAAACAGTACAAAAAGATAATAATGAAACCAAAAAATGATTTAATTCTATTTTTTTTCATTTTCCTAATTTAAGCTTTTAATCTTTTTCCCAAAAATCAGAAACAGAAATATATTTCGTAAAATGAAATCTATTGAATTAAACCTCTTTTAATCAAACAAGTTACTCGAGTTTTTTCAAAGCTTTTGCTAAGATAGGGTCATAAACTTTACCATTCAATTTCATCATATTGGCTCCGATGTGGTGATGAATTATTTCAAACTTATTGTTTACAATAAAATGCATAGGATACACCCTATTCTTCGAGATTGAACTACAGAAATAATTGATTGTGCTTTCTTCATTATTTAGAAAAACACTATTGCTTAAGTGAATACTTTTTTCTTTTAAAAACCTGTTTATTCTTCCATCATTTTCTTCCGTTATAAAAACAAATTCCACTTCATTTCCATATTCTCCAGCAAGATAATCTATACTTGGCATCTCTTTCACACAAGGGATGCAACTAGTATTCCAAACATTAAAGTAGTAGTATTTCTTACTATTCCCTGTCTTTGCTCTAACCCTATTGAGAAGTTCTTCCGCATTAAAGTCACTTACACTAATCTCGTTATTACAACTAAATAAGAAAATGGAAATAATTATTGCAGCAATTAATCTCATATTTTAAAAGTAATGAAAATATTAAATCGCTATTCCTTTAACCCTTTAGTAATAACCATTTTAGCCTTTTTGTGATTTTTAGAAGTAGACATTGAAGTGATTATTACAGTTCCATTAGAAAGTTTTGTTGACCATTTATAATGGATTATTTTTCCTTCTTTAGATTGTATAGATTCTCCATATTGCTTTGTTGCTTGAGCAATTAATTGTTCAGTAAATCCTTTTTTATTTGTTTGGATAATAATTGAAGCTAAGGTGTCATTCCTTACTTGATATGTATATCCACAATTTTGAATAAGACCAACACTGGATTTATTGAATTTGATATTCCCAGAATGAATCATACTGTCAATTTCGTTAGTACAAAGTTGTTTAAATAGTCGTTGTTTCCCTGGCTCATTGATACTATCTAATTGTATGCCATTGAAGTATTCAAGTCCAACAACCTGACTTTTATCTTGTGAATAAATATTTAAGCAACTGAATAATAAAAATAATAGCAATAACCTCATTTAACTTGTATCCTAAGTATCCAATTTCCTTTTTTATATTCCTGTCTTAATTTAGAACCATAGATGCCAATACTTTCTCTTAATTTTATAATTTTTGGAATGTCAGCTTCTGAGAAAGGGAATTTAGTTTTACTTACATGAGGCAATGTCCAATATTTTTGAATTGTAAATTTACCACCAAGATGCCTATCCATAATTGTAGAAAAGTCGATTGGTCGAATTTTCCCTTCATTAAGTGCTTTCTTTAACACAGGTTCTAATATTATATTACTGGTATCTTGGTCAAAATGTAACAATATAACTCTTAGATTATTGTATCCATCAAGCCCGATAAGTTCTTCTCCTATAAAACCAAACTGCTTAAACAGATTTAATAAAAAATGAGTATTTGAAGAATCTACTTTACACCAATCATCAACTACTAATTTTGATTTTAAATACTTTTTTGATTGTTTGTCGCAGTTTTCATCCTTATTACATTTAGCATAAAATTTGAATTCATTGCGGTGTTTCCAGCTCCTTTTACGCATTTTTTGGTCTAATACTATAAGGCTATCTATAATGTCTTTTAATTGGGTATTTGTACCTTTTGACTGCTTAATGATTTGTTGGGAATAACGTTCCATTCGTTCTTCATCTTGATTCAATCTTGCAAGCTTCACCATCTTTTTAAGGTGAATAATATGCACATAGTCAACTTTTTTAAACGCATTTTCATAAGTAGCTATGGCACTATCTAATTTTTCTGCTACTGCGAAATTATGTGCCGTATTGACTTCAAAATAAAAAGCATTAATATTTTGTGCTTTTATATTCGGTGAAAAAATAATAAATAGAAAAAACACCAAATATTTAAAGTAGGACATTACCAGAGACTTTTTTGAATTATGGCATTTCCTGTCTGTCTAATTACCATTGATTCAAGAGGCTTTACTCAATATTTTTTTCTAACATTATCAATTTTCTTTTTTTCCATATCAGATAAATCATCTGTAAAAGCAACACCAAAATAAAACAGTGGTTTTTCTTTCTTAAACATTAAGCTTTGGTCGTACATCCAAGCATAATTTTTGGGTAAATATTCACCTTTTTTTAATGCTTCTTTAGCCATTGTTAGATATTCTGAATTCTTTTCAAGTCTTATGTTGAGGTGTAAAAGAACCCATACATTTGAGTATCCATCTGGTCCAATAATTTTTTCCGAAGGGAAACCATATTCATTAATCAACTCTATTAATCTATTAAATAGAAGAGAGTCGAGTCCATATAAATTTTTTGGAAAAGCTGATTTGTCAATATTATAATTTCCTTTGACAGACCTATTTTTTCGTATGATTCTTTGGTCAATATATTGTAGGCTGTCGATTTCTCTTTTGTAAGCTAAATTAATTGATTGAATATGGTAATTAGAAAAAATGGTAATACTATCTTTTAATGACTTGTGTTTTTCTGTTTTTCGAAATCCTTTAAAATCTTTCTGGTTTAAAAATTTAGATGAGCTACCGTTTAAGATTGCATTTTTAGCAAAAAGATAAGTCTTTTCGTAGCCTTGGATACGTGCTGCACACATACTTGCTTTTTCATATTGTTTTGCATGAACGTATTTAACAAGACTAAAAGCTTTTTCGAAATTTTCTAAAGCAGTTTTATCATTTTTTAAATAAATCTGTTTATCACCTTCGTTACAATAATTATAATAGTCAATATAATCTTGCCCAAACCCATTAAGTCCAACAAATAGTAAAAATGATATGATTAGTACTTTAAGCATTTTAGTTGTTCTTGCACTCAACAATATCGAATTTCCATCCAACCTCCGTATCTAAAATTTTATTATATCGTTTAAACGAATCATCAGGATGCACTTCTTCAGCCATTGCCCCAAGAGTAGCAATAATTACAATAGCTGAAGCTGTGGCAACAGCAGTTCCTTTCGCAACGGTTTCTGGTCTCTTGTAGGCAATTGCTCTAATTTCGTTCAAATGATAAGTGAGCGTAAACGTATTTTCACCTTCTGCAAATAGATTCGATTCCTTATAGTGTTCAATTGATATACTATCACTTGTTATCCTAAAAATTTCTCCCTTCTTCCATATAGAATCATTGTCTACAATATAGTTGATATTCTTTCCTTCTTTTACAGAAAGACTTTTCTTTCCTTTAGTGAAACTTATACAATAAGTAGAATCTTGCCCAACCAATAGATTAGAAACCAATAGAAATAATATAACAACTACCTGCTTCATTCCTTCAAAATCTTACGTGTAATTATCTCACCCTCTGATTCAATTCTAATAAAAATCAATCCACTTTTAAACTGGCTTACATCAATCTTTTTGCTTGAATCTGATGCGTTATCTTCTGAATATAGTTGTTGCCCTAAAGAATTATAAATGGTAAGATTGTATGACTTATTTAAGCCGTTTATTTTGAAGTGAGTTGATGTTGGGTTAGGGAAAACGGTAATATTTTCTTGAATCTGTTTCTCAGATACTGAAGTAACTAAATTACTATCAATCGTCAATTCTCTTACTGTAGAACCAATGACAATTCCGCTTCTCCATTCATCTATTTTTATTGCGACAGCATAAGCACCAGTAGCCACGGGCATAGAAAAAATGCCCGTAATAGAGTCAATAAAAGCTCCAACAGGAAAAGAGTAATTCGAAGCTGAAGCAGGGACAAGGGAATAAGCCAAACTATCTCCATCACTATCTACAGCAATTGGATTATGAATGAACTTTCCTGCATTAATAGTAATATCAATTGGTGATGATAACATCTGCGGAGAGTTATTAATACCAATAAACGGATTAATAATAATAGATTTTTGTAAGAATATTGTTTCCGTTGCTGAGCCTGTTATGTTCATAATATTAGCTATTCTTGAACTATCTTTAGCAGATATTATATAAGTGCCAACACCTGAAAAAGTTTGTTGAAATGTATAGCTCCACTTTGTGACATTGTTGAATAGAAACGTTGGAGTTACAGGTACAGGTAAGGTATTAATCAAAATTGTAGAATCATTGCCACTAATACTTGTTTTTGTATAGATAGAAACGGTTGCTTGATAAGTATATCCACTAACGTGAGTAGTAATAATTTCGCCACCTAATATGTCTTGACCTATAGAGGAAAAAGAAGTGAGAATGAATAATATTAGAATTGTTTTCTTCACTCCTTGATTATTTTTTGATAATAAACCTCATCTTCTGACTCAATTCTAATTAAGATTAACCCTTTACTGTAATTACTTATGTCTACTCGCTTAGAGGTTTCTAAGACGTTGTTTTCAGTGTAAAGTAATTGTCCAACTGCATTATAAATACTTAAGTTATAAACTTGATTGATTCCTTCTATGGTAAATCTTCCAGTGCTAGGGTTAGGAGATATTAATATTTCAAAGTCATTTATAACTTCATTTACTGAAGTGCAAATATCGGTTATAACATTAATAGTATCAGTAACACTACAACTATTAACAGTAATTTCAAGCCAATAAACTCCTTGTTGAGTGATATTAAAGTTATAATTGATTGAACTATCTTGCCAAAGGAAAGATGCTTCTGGATTAAAATTACCTAAAAAGAGTGTGTCTCCGACACAAATTGATGTATCAGCTCCTAAGGTGAAAATTGGTAAAGAACTAACATAAAATGAATTAATACTTGTATCAATTAATGCTCCAGAATATTCAATTAAAGTAACCACAAATGTTCCTGTGTCAGAAAATAGATGTTTTGGGTTAAGAAGATTTGAGAAATTATTACTTCCACTACTAATATCACCGAAATTCCATGAGACTGAATCAACATTGGATGTGTCTATCATAGTAAAACACATTGAATCCCCATAACAAATGTTGTTAAAAGAGAAATTAGAAAATTTGAACGAAGAATAAATAGATTGTGGCAATCCTAATTTAGATAAAGAACCACCTAAATAAGCTCCCTTATCAATAAAATTACATAAAGAGCCGAGTTCATTAGGATTGTTAATTACACCAATAAAATCTCTATTACCCCGTGCTATATATATCTTCCCATCTGGACCTAATTCTAATTGACCCCACTGGAAACCAAGAAAATGAGATGAAATAATTTGTTCTGATGCAGCTACATTAGGTGATGTTAAATCGAATTGAAGTAATTGCTGATAGTAACCCCCATTCGCTGTCGTTGTAAAGTACAATCTATTTCCTGAAGGAGAAAATTCACAACCATAAGTAGCGGAAAGAGAAGTTGAATAATAAAAAGTAATCGGGGTACTTACAACTCCTGTAGAGTTATTAAAATCGAAAACCTGACTAGAATCGCCTCTATTAGCAATAGCAAGCTTATTACCTTGTGGAGAAGCTTGAAGTTGACCCTGAGCTCCACTTCCACTAGCGTTGTTTATAACAAAATTACCTACATTTGAAATAACTGGAATGGGATTAACTCCAGTTGAAGTAACCAAATAACAGTAAAATGCATCACTATTCATTAAGTGAGTTACAATCCATATATCTTGTGAATTTGCATGCATAACAGCAGTTACTTTTTCTGCTACAGGAGTTGCCAATTGTATGTTTTTTACTCCTGTTACACCTCCCAATCCCCCTGCTAATGACATATCAATTTGTGAATAATTTAACCCATCAGGTTGAGTTTGGTAATCTGTTGTAAAAACATAATAAATAGAATTGGAGTTAGGTTGTTTAACAATCAAAGCGGATTGTGTACTGCTCACAGCACCCAACAGGCTATTCCCATTCTGCATAACAATATGATTTTTATTCCATACTGTAACTCCTTCGGTATAAAATAATAAATTGCCAGAACTATCAGCAATAGAAGAGCATCCCTCAACAGCCCACATAGCACTATTTGTAATCGGAACAGGTACACCACTATTAAAATCCAATGCAGCTGAACTACCAAAATACCATATGTTTCCTTCATTCTGCCCAACCAATAGATTAGAACCCAATAGAAATAATATAACAACTACTTGCTTCACTGCTTCAAAATTTTACGTGTAATTATTTCTCCATCAGCTTCAATTCTAATAAAAATCAATCCACTTTTAAAATTACTTACATCAATCTTTTTGGTTGAATCTGAGACATCATTTTCTGTATAAAGTAATTGACCTAAAGAATTGTAAATACTTAATTGGCAAGGATTGGTTAAGCCTTCTATTGTGAATTGAGATGAGGTTGGGTTGGGGTAGATGCTAACATTATTTCTTATTAAGTTCAATTCATCAGTACTCACAAGAGTCGTTATTCCATCTCTAACTAATATATTTTGATATACAGTATCCTTACATCCATTAGGACCTTCTATTTTGAGTCCCACTAACCACAAGTCATTCGAATTGAAAAAATAATCCTTACTAATAGTGTCATTGTTTGACCAAATAGGGTTTCCGAATCCTATAATTTCCCATTCATAAAAAATTGCATTTTTATTCATGGCTTCAAAAAACATCCTTTTCCTAGTGGTGTCTTGTGATATTACAGAAAATTCAAAATTTGCTGAGCAGTCACCATAATTAACATTGCTTGAATATTTGTATGGGCTAGTTTTGTAGGCTTCTCGTCTAAGAACATAGCCATTAATAGAATCGTAAGAATAATATTGTACTCGGCTTAAAAATCTTGCCGAACCCCATCCTGGATTAAGCCCAATCCAATTATTACTTGAAAAATTTTGTGCAGGACCTGCATCACAATTAACGGTGTATCCACTACAATTTGTTGAGTTGTCAATTACCTTAATATAATCTGAATTGTTGAATGTAAATATGGAATCCGTCATTGAAGTAGAACAAGAGTCTATTGAATATTTATTGAGGTTTAACCACATTTCGTAATAGCTTGAACAATTAGAAACCGTATCCTTAGCAAATAGTATTACTAAGTAAGTTCCAGTTTCTGGAAATGTATGAACTGGATTTGTATAGTGAGATGATGTGCCATCTCCAAAGTGCCACCAATAATGAGCGTTTGAAACATTCGATTGATTGATGAAATTAACTGTTTCAAACTGGGCTCCATATGAAAACAAAGTACTACAATTCTGACCAACCAATAGATTAGAAACCAATAGAAATAATATGATAATTAGTTTGTTCACACACTAAATTTAAACAATTTTAAGTACACACTCCAATTATATGAACTGAAACAAGTGTTGTTTATTAATTGTTCAATTTATAATTTCTTTAATCTTAAAAAGAAAAGACCAGTTATTAAGCTAATGATTATACCAGTAAATAACATTTTAAACAAGGGTATAAATGGAAAGTTTGACAAAGAAATATTCTTATTTATCATTCCTGTTGTTTTCATATATACTATCATTATTAAAGCAATAACAGAGCACACCATAAATGTCATTATAACTGCCTTCCAATAATTCACTTCATTTTTTTGTTAACATGGGATGATATAATTTTTAATAAAGAAATGAATTCTCATATGATTGTCACTGATAATCTAAAAGTTGAAAGAATTACTGGTGAAGAATGTGACCTACAATATGTTCCATCCTAGAGGAACAGAAAGCGTTCAAACTCTGATGAGTTGTTGTACAAAAGGATTTACACACTTCTACAAACAAGCATTTCCTGAAGTTCCGAATAAGACTTTAAATGTTTTAAGAAAAACATATTTAAGTTACTTGGGCAAAGAGCTTGACGAAAATACAGTGATTTTTAGCTCACACAAGGGTATGAGAGTCTTAGAGAAGCACTATTTCGATAAGAAGATTGTTACTAAGGGATATGATTTGAAGATATTTGGGTAGACTAAATAAAATTTAGAATCAACCTAACCAATGCGTTTACATTGTCTCGTAAGTATATTGCCAACCATTTTTCAGCTCGATTAGCACTATGCGAATCACTAAAGTTATTTCTTGCGTTACATATGGCATTTGTGACTGTAGAAATTAAAATTATAGTTTGTTCTGGGTAGGCAATATTATTAGTTTCCAGCTCAGTTTTTATATAATTTCTAATTTGGACTGACATTGGAGTCAGTTCTCTAAGATGTTCTTGTGATGGAATTTTTTCTTTAATAAATGACTTAAAAAATCCTTCAAGACATGTATAAGCCAAAGTCAATGTGTGTTCATAATTTCCTTTTGTAATTGACGAGTCTAGATTTTCCATATACTCAATTAACCGTTCAGCATTCCATATGTCTTCAGGAATTTCTGCTGTTGGAGCGGTTACTTGATTAGTTTGAGTTGGATTGATAATAACTCTAATTGCAGATGACTTTTCGGTGGATAAATGCTCTACAGTATCTAAAATGTTCGACACAATTTTAATCCTATCATCTTCCTTTTGTGCCATCAGAGCATCAAAATAATAGTCTTTTCGGCTCGTACTTTTGTTATTGTTTCTTCTCTGTTCAATGTATTCTGTATATGATGGCATATCATAACTCACCTCTCGGATGCTCTTTAAAAAACGTGTCCCACTGTAGTATGAATCTCCTTCCGTGTTTATTATTTCGAAAAGCCTATTAAATATTATTACCCAATTCATATTACTTGAATTTTAATGATTCATCTAAATTAATCATTAAATAAATACATTATTAACCCTACCAAAGAACCCTACCAAAGAATTGAGAAATTTACGCTTAAAAACAAAAAACTCAGTAACGTCTTACTGTTACTGAGTTTGTTTTGCTCCCCCTCAAGGACTCGAACCTTGGACCCTCTGATTAACAGTTGTAATATTACGGGTTAAAAAAATCCAAAATAAGTCCAAATTGTTAATAACTACCTTACTAACAAAGGAGAGCAGAATATCTTACGATGTTTTTAAATATTTTTGAGGATGTGAAATACACGCAAAAATACACGCAAATTTATATTTCAGCGTTATATAAGAACGTAGATAAAGTTACGAAAAATTATGGCTAAAGTAAAATTACATTTGGATAAAAGAACTGTCAATAAGGAGGGAAAATCTCCCTTGGTTCTCCAGTTAGCTCATAAAGGAAAAACAAGGACAATTCCATTGAAAATGTATTTAGATTTAAAACAATGGAAAGAATCCAGTCAAGAAATGACGGGAGTGCCTAACTCTAAAAGGGCAACAGCTACAATAAGGAGAAAATTATCTAAAGCATCAGATTTTTTGCTTCAAAATAGCATTGAAATTGAGTTGATGAACATCAGTGAATTAAAAAATCTAATTCAAGCAGATTTAATTAAACAACCTAATACATCACAAATAGACGTTGAAAATTATATCAATAGAAAAATAAATAAAATCTTTTTAGAAGAATATGGCGGAAAAATTATAGAAAGATTTAAGAAAGCAGGAAGGTTTGGAAATGCCAATGCGTACAAAGGAGGAATTACACAAGTTATAAAATTTAATAATGACAAGAATTTGTATTTATCTGATATTACAGTCTCATTCCTAAAAGACTTTGAAGCTCATCAATTAGGTAAAGGAAACTCAAAAAACACCATAGGGGCGTATTTAAGACCCATAAGAGCAATAATGAACCAAGCAATCAAAGAAAAGATATTGAGTCCAACAGCTTATCCTTTTAACGCTTATTCCATTCCAATAAACAAAAGAACAAAGAAAAGGGCAGTACAGAAAGATATAATACTATCCATACGGAAAATACTACTTGAAAAAGGAGCTTTAAGAAATGCAAGAAATTACTTGTTATTTATATTCAATAATCGGGGAATCAATTTAATTGATGTTGCGAAAATCAAAAAGAATCAAATTGTAAAAGCAAAATATGAAAACAATAAATTAATTGCAGGAAGATTAGAATACACAAGAAGTAAAACCAATAAAGATTTTTCAATAAAACTAACAGAAGAATCACTGGTAATTTTGAATGAATACAACATCTACGAAAAAGGAAAAGAAGAATTAATTTTTCCAATAGGGTTTGAATATACAGAAAAGGGGAGGAGGAATTACAACCAAAATAGAAAACGAATTAATAAGCGTTTAAAAACCCTTGCCGAAATGGTTGGATTTGAAGAAAATATGACCACTTATGTAATTAGACATAGTTGGGCCACAATAGCAAAAAGAAATGGTGTTTCAGTATCAGTTATAGGAGAAAGCTTAGGGCATGAAGATTATAAGGTAACCGAGACTTATCTGGATTCTTTCGATAATGATACATTGGATGATGCTAACGATATAGTAGTTTCTTAATTGCCAAATCTTTCTTCCAAACCGTAAAAAATATAATCATTAATTATCCTTATGTCAGGATAACCAATTTCTCGAAAAATCACGTTGACTTGATGCGGAGTGTATAATCTTCCCATTTGTTTTCCTATTTCTTTTTTAAAATTCTTCACCCATTTGTTAAATGTTCTAATGTCTACACCATAAGCTTTCGCTAATTGTGTTTTTGACATGGGTTTTACGCAATATTTTGATCTTTTCATGGGATGATATATTTGGGTGATTAGTAATAAGTTTTATATTCTAACGAAAATTTACCTCAAAAAAGTATTGAATGAGTGAAGCAATAAATAAAACTTTATCTATTAACTTAAAATATATCAAAAAAATAAGCTGAAAACAGGCTAAAATCAACCAAGTAACAGTCAAAATCATTCTAAAAAGTAGTCAAAAAAGTACCTTAGAACAGTCAAAAACAGCTTGATAACAGTCAATTTTGACCTGAAGACAACCTAAAAACAGTCAAGAACATGCTGGTAAGTGCTAAACTAATGCTTAATGATGCTCAACTATTGTTTAAAAACCTGCTTTGCAAAGACTTCTTCCTCTACAATTAATTGCAGATAATAGATACCTTTGCTATATTTAGTAATATCTATTTCTATTTTTTGCTTACCAATAGGAATTACTTTGTCAATAATAAGTTTTGAAGTAGCATCTAATAATTTTACTTTTACTTCTTTATTTAAATAAGAAGGCTTCTCAATAGTGAATTGCCCTGTATTTGGATTAGGGTAAATGTGGATACCAAGATTGTTCTCTAACTCATAAAGACTAACAAGCCCGCAAGAAATTAAATTCACTATTAAACTATCTGTAACAACACATCCTCCAGAAGCCATAGTAATGCTTAGGCTTTCAAGTGTACCCGAAGTCCAATCAATATTTATTTGAGAGCCACCATTCGGACTAACAATATTACCATTTGCACCCACAGACCAGGTATAAGTTTGTCCACTAATAAAAGGCACGTTATAAATACTTGGACTCGGGTCATCTATACAAGCTGTATCGGCACCAGTTATGGTTATTGTATTACCAAATACGGTGACAGGATGTTGGATTTGAATAGTGTCTAATAACCCTGGCAATGTAAGTGAACAGGTAACTGTATACGTGTTTGGTAACCCGAAGGTATGACTAACACTGGTGCCAGTTCCAAGTGGAGTGCCATCTCCGAAATCCCAAGTTACATCATATGAAGACCAGCATGAGTCTACGGTGAAATCAACATCGAGGCAAGAAGTCAGCACAAAAGTAAAATCGGCAGGTTTGAACACTGGTTGGATTCCATCCATTAAATTTGGAATAGATGCCATCGGGTTTATTCCTGCAGGAGTAACTAAAGAGAAGTCTATCGCGTTTGGATTATAAGACCCAATGTTATTCGGTGTATTTGGATTAACTACCCTTCCAGTAACACTCACAAATGGAAAAGTAGAAGCACCAATATATAAATTGTCATCAGGACCTAATTGCATATGCCCGGGGGCAGCACCAATTGCCGAAATAATTGTGCTAACTCCTGTAGCTAAATCAAATTGAACAAGTTGAGATGGGAAAGTACTTGCTGATGAGGTATAAATTTGTTGACTATTTGGACTAAAAGAGCAAGCAAAGAAATCCGAAAGACCTGGAGCATCAAAAATTTGTTCATTCGAAATAGCCCCTGTTAAGTTATTAAATGAATAAGTAGCAACATCCCTATTTGAAGGGTTTATACTTCCTGAAAAACCTATATTAGCTAAAACAATTGAACCATTATCTGGAGCTCCTTTTATTTGGCCACTCCCTGTACCATAAGTAAATGAAGGACTAACATTAGGCGTCAGGCTCAATCCTAAAGAACTCAATAAATAAGTATAAAATTGGGTAGTAGAAGAAAAAGTGGGAGCTATGATCCAATAATCTTCTCCATTACCATGTGGAATGACGGTTAAACATTCAGTCATTCTAAGCCCAGGTGGAGTTAAGTTTTGAGCTGAAGTGATTATTCCTGTAGTTAGATTTACATGTACCCAACGCACCTCGTCCAAACCAAATGCAGCCGAATCTTCCCAGGCGGGAGCACAAAATAAAAAATATTCATTTGGGTGACCAGGATATGGAACTCCTATAACTCCAGGTACACTTGTTGTCGGTTCAGGTAATCCTGTTACAGAATTAGGAAAGGCTACTGATGTTGGGAAAATTTGTGACGTATTAATTTGGGTATGTGTACTATCCCTAAGGTTAACTCCATTGGTATAAAATACTTAATTGCCATTGTCATCCGCGTAAGAAAATGCTCCTTCTAACGCAAATATAGTTTGGTTCAACCTTGCTATATTAGTGGCTACTGGGGAACCTGACAAAAAATCAAGTTGACAATATTGCCCATAATACCATTGTGCGTTAT
>JAJCYO010000002.1 GCA_029262875.1 Flavobacteriales bacterium | reverse complement strand
GCATTGACAGCACCTTGAATAGCAGTAAAAGACATCGCTGTTGTAGCATTAGTACACCTGTAAACATGATTTCCAGTAGTATATCCACCAGTTGTAACAATTAGATTGTCAAGATCGTTAGGATCTGCAGCTATACCCGTTACAACACCTGAAACAGCGGATGTTGTAGTCGTTGTTACAACAGAACCAGACCTAATATCTAACCCTAATGAATCATTACCTAAATTAAGTCCTGTGATTTTCACTACTTGATTGTTTCTTCCTACGTATAGTGTATTACCATCTGGAGAGAATTCCAAGCAGAATACTCCTGCAGCATTTGCTACTCTAAACCATTCTGCACCCGTAGGTAATCCTAACCTTGACGCATCTCTTGTTACATAAACATAATTTCCTGCTGCCATGGCAAACCTATTTTGATAGTAATCTTGAACCATAACAGTATCAGCTGTATCTACAAACATTGTAACAGATGGGTTGTACCAAACAGTTCCACCAGTTGTACTTGTATAAGGGTAACCTGTCCCAGCTAATAACGTATCAGGACCGCTAAACGTTACTTGAATAGAATCAATACTAGTAAGGTCATAGTTACTTTCCCAATTTTCAATTACCGTATGAAATGCAGATCCTCCAGCTATTACATCAGCCAATTCAGGATCGAAAAAACCACCACCACCAATTGACGCAGCCGTTCTCCACAATGCTCCATTTTGAGCAGTTGCATAAACGATTCCAGGTCCTTGATTTGAAAAAGCGACATCAAATCCATCTCCAAATGTTTGTCCATCAGTAGGAAACAATGTTTGAGCTCCCCAAGGAGAAGTTAATCCAAAGGCTCCATTAGCCCAAAGTAAATCTCCATTATCTTGTGTACCACCTACAACCCATCCATTAGCCGCAGTTGCAACATCATAAAAAGAAGCAGTGCTATATCCCAGATTACGTTCTTGCCATGTCATTCCTCCATCTACAGATCTTGTCACACCACCATCAGAACCAATATAAATTGTGTTAGCAGTTGGCCATGCAAAAGTATGCTTATCAGCATGAACACCAAATGAACCGCCACCTAATGTAGCAGCAACTAACCAGCTACCACCAATAGGATTAGATCCTGGAGCGTATCTCCATTCAAATAAACGAATACCACCTACTAACACGTGCCCCCAATCAGATGGATCAACTGCAATGGCATCATCATATCCTCCCTGACCAGAAGTTGCATTAGCATCTCTTCTAAATGGATCGATAGCCGCAGATCCTGGAGGAACAATCAAATCCCAAGTTGCACCTTTATCACGCGAAATATTTAATCCACTTAAAGTACCTATATTACTAGATCTTAATAAATACATTACATTAGGATCAGAAGGGGCAATAGCTCCAGACCATCTAGATCCTCCACCTGTAATTCCAGTTACTTTAACAAAGCTTCCTAAAGCATCACTTTGATTAGAAACATAAGCCTTACCACCAAAACTTGCTAATATAGAACCATCTGTTGCAATATCAATATCCTGACAAGTTGCAGCCTCAGGTAACCCAGGAATAACTTCAATTGGATTAAACCAACCACCAAAAGTTGTAGGATATGTAGGGTTTCCATTCACATCATTAGGCCCTGTAGCATCAGCCCAAACCATTCCATCTTGTGTTGCTAAATATAATCTATTTCCAAATGATGCGATAGCATTTACTCTACTCCAAAATTCATTTGATGAACTAAAATTCCCTGGAGCTGGTGTCCCTTGAATGACAGTCAATACGGCCCCTGTAGAAGGCACATATTCATAAACACCATTACCAATAAAACCACTACCTCCAAGACCACCTGCGCCCTCAAAAGAAGAACCTGTACCGAAGAAAATTCTTCCATTAGCCGTTTGTGCAATACAAGAAACAGCTAAGTTTTCACCTAATAATCCTTGCATACCCGTTGCTGGAGACCATGTTTGAGTTCCATCAGTAGAAACAAATAATCCACCTGATACACCACCAGCGTATACTATATTTGGATTGCTTTGATCAACTAAAATTGCTCTCGTTCTACCACCTACGTTATCTGGCCCCATTTGAGTCCATGTTAAACCTAAAGCAGCTTTACTGTTTGTTTTGGCTCTAGCCATGATTTCGTTTCTAACTTGTTCAACTAATTCATAATCAATTAAACCAGTTGCAGGATCTGCTTTAAGCATATGCATGTATTCTGCATAGCCAGCCTGTCCAGTTATTCCACCGTTGTCAATCGTTCGAGGAGTATAAACAGCTTGTTTTTCCTCAAAGGTCATATTTAATAATGTTCCTCCAATAGCTAATGCTATAGCTAAAGATCCAACAATAATCGTCTTAATATTCATTATGTAATAGTTTTATTTAGTTAGTTTTTTGAAATGGGTTACAAGATACATATTATTTAATACTTACCAAATAATCCACACCAATTTAAGGTCTAAATTTATAAATTAATTAGATTAATGAATTAACTGATTTAAGAAACGGTTCTTTTTAGTGTTTTTTGGAAAGCGGGAACTTTTTTTACGGTAAATAATAAATTCCTAAAAAAGATGTTTTTCCGCATGGTAGGAAGAACGAACCAAGGGGCCACTTTCAACAAACCTGAATCCTAACTCCAACCCAATTTCTCTGTATTTATTAAACTGCTCAGGCGTTACAAAATCAACCACCGCCAAATGCTTTGTTGTCGGTTGCAAATACTGTCCTAACGTTAATATATCACACCCTACATTTCTCAAATCATTCATTGACGCTATCACTTCTTCTTCGGTTTCTCCTAAACCTAACATAATGCCCGATTTAGTTTTCATTCCACCACCTTTTAAACGTTTCAGCGTTTCTAAACTTCTATCATATTTCGCTTGAATTCTCACTTGCTTCGTCAACCTCCTTACCGTTTCTAAATTATGAGAAACAATCTCAGGAGCGACATCAATAATACGTTGTAAATTATCCCAATCTCCTTTAAAATCTGGTATTAAAGTTTCTAATGTGGTTTGTGGGCTAACCGTCCTAACAGCATTAACTGTTTCTGCCCAAATAATTGAACCACCGTCTTTTAAGTCATCTCTATCAACAGAAGTAATGACGCAATGTTTTACGTTCATTAGCTTAACAGAATTTGCAACACGCATAGGCTCCTCGATATCTGCGGGCAAAGGCTTTCCTGTTTTTACCGCACAAAATCCACAAGAACGTGTACAAATGTTTCCCAAAATCATAAATGTAGCTGTTCCTGCTCCCCAACACTCTCCCATATTCGGGCAATTACCACTGGAACAAATGGTATGCAACTGATGATCTGAAACGATCTGTCGAACATTAGTATATTCCTTCCCAGTAGGTAATTTAACTTTTAACCACTTAGGTTTTTTTGAGAATTTTCTTTCTTTTACTTGATCTTCCAATGTACTATTCTGTTTTTTTCGATCCAAATCGAAGTGAAACGTAAAGATTAAAAAAGTAGGGTTTATTAAATTCATTAGCCATCATTGGTACTTTTTGAAAATACACATCTAAAACAGCACCAACTTCTATTGCATTAATTCTACTCGGATCTCTCGAAGACTCAAAATTTAGCCCACCTTTTAGAAAAACTCCAGGATAAAACTTACCTCCAAATAACCCTCTAAACCATGAGGCTTTTCCAATAATGTCTCCTTGACTATGAACATCAGGATCATATTTTTCTATATCACTGGTAATCCCATCTAAGGAATCTAATTTTATCACCTCTAAATAGACAGGCTTTGCATAAGCAATTGACACCCCTACATTTACTATTGATGAAATCGCTATACCTCGAACACTTTGCTTGCTAATAAAGGTTTTATGGCTACCTATACTCCCCCTTAATATTATTATGGAATTTAATTGTCCAAAAATATAGCCGTTAGAGTTGTCAAAAATAGAACTGAAACTTTTTATTTCTTTGGGGTGTTTCATCCCCACCATCTCTACTTCATATATTCTTCTCGTAAATCCTGAAGTATATTTTCCGTAACGGTAATTTGCTCCCCATCCTCTGGTATGAACTACTATACCAAATGTTTGTTCTCTTTTGTATATCGTTCTTTTCTCCTCAAAAACGGTTCCTTGAGCACTCAGTGTTTGTGCACAAATAGTCAGTACCAGTATGATTAATACTTTTCTCATTCTTAACAAAAGTAATGATAAATAAGGTGTAAACTTTAACTTTCGACTTCTAACTCTTCGCGTATGTTCGAAACTGAAATTGAAAGATGTGAAGCATTGTAGACGCATTTTCCGTCCTTAATAACTAATAATTGTGGAGATTCATGTCGAACATTAAACCTCTCAGCAATTAAGTTAGAGACATCTCTTAATCTAATAAGGTCTAAATAATAGATAGGAAGTTCTTCATTAAAATCCCAAGAAGAAGAAAGGCGCGTTTTTGCAACTGAGCTAATAGAACAACGGGTACTATGCTTAAATATAGCTACACCGATGTCGTGTCGAAAAGATTCTTCGACAATTTTATCCAAATCCAATCCGGATTCAATATCAATCCAATTCAAAGTTTATGAAGGAAGTTTATCTGAGCTTTCTGTTTCAACTGATCCATATGCTGGACAAGTCTCATGGCTTTTACATGAAGAATATAGTATAGCTACTAAAAAAAGGGCTGTTGTTACAACTAATAATTTTTTCATCTCAGTTTACTTAGTTTTGTATAAATTCTTTTGCAAATCTAATGATAATTAGGTAATTATCAATTAAACTTATCAACATAAGTTATTAACGTTAAGCTATTACGTAAATTGTGTTTTTTTGTTACAAAATTTAAAAAATGTCTGAAATAAAAATAAAACCCGAAATAGAAGAAAGCTGGAAAATAGCAATGAGAGATGACTTTAACAGTGAATATTTTACTCATTTAAAATCTTTCTTAATTCAAGAAAAGCATGGCAAAAAAGTTTTTCCAAGTGGAGAAAATATATTTAACGCATTTAACTATACCCCATTTAATGAAGTGAAGGTTGTAATCATTGGGCAAGATCCATATCATTCTTATGAAACCATTAACGATAAAGTATTGCCCCATGCCCATGGCTTATGTTTTTCTATTCCTAAAGAGGCCAAAAAGGTTCCGCCATCTTTGAAAAATATTTTCAAAGAAATAAAACAAGATTTAGGATTTGAAGTTCCGAATCATGGAAACTTAAGTTCTTGGGCTAAACAAGGTGTTTTGTTATTAAATGCTACATTAACTGTTAGGGCTCATGAAGCTGGATCTCATCAAAAGAAAGGATGGGAAACATTTACCGATTCTGCAATACGGCAACTTTCTGAAGAGAAAAAAGGCCTTGTCTTTTTGTTATGGGGTAGGTTCGCCCAAAATAAAGAGATTTTAATAGACACTGACAAGCATTTTGTATTAAAAGCAGCTCACCCCTCCCCTTTTTCAGCCCATAATGGTTTTTTTGGATGTAAGCATTTTTCTAAAACAAATGAATTGTTGAGCTCAAACAGCTCTGGTAAAATTGATTGGGAAATCAAATAAAAACCCTATTTTATCGTATCTTAATACTTTGAAACTAAAGATATTCATACCAATCTTGTTACTTTTTACATTGTTTAATGTATCCGTAAATGCTCAAAAAATTGAACTAAAGGTTTCTTTTAATGATACCGTTTTAAAAACAACTAAACTTATTGACTACAACAGTAATTTAAACTTATCTGAATTAAAAAATGAATTGTCAAACGTTTTAAACCAGCTGCATCAAAAAGCATACTTAATTTCCTCTACAGATAGTATTATTGTTGACTCATCTTATTATCATGTTTTTATTCATCTTGGAAAAACTTTCAAGTGGACTTCCCTTACCAACAAAAATATTGATGAAGAAATTTTAAGTAAAATTGGTTTCAGAGATAAGTTGTACAATGACAGCCCCTTTAGTGAAAGGCAATTAAAAAATTTCTTTAGAAAAGTTATTTTGTTCTATGAAAACCATGGCTATCCTTTTGCTTCTATAAAATTAGATGGTATTCAAATTGAAGGAAATAAACTGTCGGCCCAATTATTTTTGGACAAAAACCGATTGTATAAAATTGACAGTGTTCTTATCAAGGGAAATGCTACCATTTCTAACCAGTACATTAAAAATTATATTAGAATAAAAGAAGGAGACGTCTACAATGAAGAAGCGATTAGAAAAATAAGCACACGGATTAGGGAGCTTCCTTTTGTAACGGAAGAAAAGAAATGGAAAATTGTGTTCACAGAGGACAAATCCAAAATCTTACTTTATTTAAAAAAGAAAAGGGCAAGCAGGTTTGATGGAATTTTAGGTTTATTGCCTGATGATCAAACAGGGAAATTAAGGTTAACAGGAGATGTGAAGTTAAATTTGATCAATTCCTTTCATAACGGTGAAAAAATTGAGTTTAACTGGAGGGCCATTCAGGAAAACACCCAAGACTTAAAGTTCAACGTGATGTATCCTTTTTTAGTAAACACGCCTTTTGGACTGGATTACAACTTCAAACTATATAAAAAAGATACCACTTTTATTGATGTTGGTCACAAAATTGGGCTTCGGTATATTTTAAAGGGAAACAACTATTTCAAAGTGTTTTTTCATAACAAATCATCAAACCTATTATCACAAACCGGATTTGCCGCCCTAACTGTCTTACCTTCTTATGCGGACGTATCATCTCAGCTTTATGGTATAGAAATTCATAACACTAAACTTGATTATGTCTTAAACCCAAGAAAAGGGTATGACATTACTTTTTCTGGATCTTTAGGGAACAAAACCATTAAAAAAAATCCGCAAATAGATGATAAACTATACGAAAACCTTAACTTAAAAAGTACATTGTATAATACTGATCTGGACATTAGCTACTACCTTCCTATTACTAAAAGAAGTGTTATCAAATTAGCCTCAAAGAATGGCTATACATTTAATGAAAACCTATTTGAAAATGAATTACTTCGTATTGGAGGCCTATTAACATTGAGAGGTTTTGACGAAGAATCTATTTTTGCCTCAATGTATACCATCGAAACAATTGAATATCGATACATTTTAGAGCAGAATTCTTATTTGTATTTGTTCTTTGATGGTGCCTACTATGAAAATGACGGAATTGACGAATTTGTAGCGGATAGGCCCTTTGGGTTTGGCGCTGGCATGAGCTTTGAAACAAGAGCAGGAATTTTCTCCATCAGTTACGCAATTGGTAAACAATTTGATAATCCTATCGTATTCCGTTCGGCTAAAATTCACTTTGGTTTTGTAAACTTCTTCTAAACAGCCCATGTCTACGCTAATTATAGAAGTATTTATTCGATATTTGATTAAAAGAATCAAATTATGAATTTAACCATCATCATATAATTTGGTTACCTTTGCCAACCTTAACAGTTAGAAATGAAAAATGTAATCAATCCCATCTATTTAGAAGCTGAGAAAATAAAACAGCTGAAAAATGATTTTGAGACTGCAAAGCCATGCAAGTATCTTGTATTGCCTAATTTTCTTACTGAAGAGTTGGCTACAACATTATATGAAAATTTCCCAAAAATAGACACCCTCAACGTTAAGCGTAAAAGTATTAATGAAAACAAGTCAGAAGATTATCATTTTGACCGTTTTCACCCAAGTTTTAGTGATTTAAAAGAGGTTGTATCTTCTCCAGAAATGTACCAGTTTATGGAAACCATAACAGGTATTGAAGGGTTAAAAACTACGAATGATTCTTTGGGTTCTGGTGTTCACCAAGGCCAAAATGGAAGTTATGTAGACGTGCATATTGATGTAAATTACAATCCCGCTGAAAACCTTTGGAGAAGAATTAACTTATTGATTTACCTAAATAAAAATTGGGAACCAGCATATGGTGGCGATTTGGAGCTTTGGGATAAAGCAATGACAAAATGTGAAGCAACTGTTCCTTGTGATTTTAACAGGGCAATTATATTTCTTACAGATGAAAATTCACCTCATGGCTATGGTAAAATAACTGTGCCAGAAGGTGAGACCAGAAAATCGTTCTATACTTATTATTTCACTGAAGTTGGAGAGGGATTCAATTATAGTGATTCCAAATTTGTTTCTAGACCAGATGACTCCACAGCTAAAAAGGTAGCAACAGGCATTAAAGAACCATTGAAAATTACTGCTAAACGTATTCTTAATTCTTTAGGAGTTAAATCATTGGATTTTCAAGATAAAAATAAAAAGAAGTAGCGTGGCGAGAAAAAAAAGAAATAAAGTTTCAAAAGAGTCCATCAAAAAAGCCATGCGTGTTTTTAGGTTTATAAAACCATTCCGTATTGCATTTACTTTTGGAATGTTAGTACTCATTATTTCTAGTGTGGTAACGATGGCTTTTCCAAAAGTATTAGGGGATTTAATAGATTCTGCTAATTCATCAGAGGAAAATGCAGTTAATAACATTACCATTATCTTAATTAGTATTTTCTTGATTATTGCTATCATGTCCTTTTTTAGGATTTATCTTTTTGGGTATGTCACTCAAAAATCCTTAGCATTATTAAGAACTGAAACCTACAAACATTTAATTTCATCTCCGATGAATTTTTTCTCTCAAAAAAGGGTTGGAGAATTAAGCAGTAGGATTACTAATGACATAGCTCTTTTGGAAGAGACTTTTACCACTACTATTGCGGAAATTATTCGTCAAATGATCACCATACCTGTTGGTTTGTTTTTCTTGATGTTCATTTCGTTTCGATTGACTGTTTTTATGATTGCTGTAATCCCCGTGGTTGCCCTAATCGGAATCTTCTTTGGAAAATACATCAAAAAACTTTCTAAAAATGCTCAAGATGATATCGCTGAATCAAATGGAGTGGTAGATGAAACATTGCATGGAATAGCCAGTGTAAAGGCTTATGCAAATGAATTTTTTGAAATAGCCAGGTATAAAAAGAGTATTGACAGTTCGGTAACCACTTCTGTAAAAAGAGCAAGATGGAGAGGTGTTTTTATTGGTCTAATTATGTTTGCAGCTGGTTCTGCTATTGTTTCCATTATTTGGTACGGACTACATATGGTGCAAATGGAAGAAATAACGATAGGTGGATTGCTTCAATTTGCGATTTACTCAGCCATTTTAGGTGCTGCATTTGGTGGGTCAGCTGAACTGTTTTCTAAACTTCAGAAGTCTATTGGTGCCACAGAACATTTGATGGATATCTTAGAAGGAACTCCAGAAAATATTTCTTTGGAGGGGCCTAAAAAAATAACCATTGATGGAAACATTGAGTTTAACAACATTGATTTTTCATATCCTTCAAGAAGAGATATCCAAGTACTAAAATCGATTTCTTTTAGTGTGAAAAAAGGAAAACAAATTGCTTTTGTTGGTCCTTCTGGTTCTGGGAAAACAACTATTGGGGCATTACTTTTTAGGTTTTATAATCCAGAAAGTGGTTCCATTATGATAGATGGTAAAAACATCAATGATTTTCAGTTATCTGAAATACGAAACCAAATGGCTTTGGTTCCACAAGACGTAATGCTTTTTGGAGGTAGCATTAAAGAGAATATAGAATATGGTAAACCTGGTGCAACTGAAGAAGAAATTTTTGAAGCGGCTAAACAAGCCAATGCATTAGAGTTTATTGAAAGCTTTCCAGAAAAATTAGAGACCTTAGTTGGCGATAGAGGAGTTCAACTTTCTGGTGGACAAAAACAACGTATTGCAATAGCGAGAGCTATTTTAAAGAACCCTTCTATATTAGTCTTAGATGAAGCTACCAGTGCATTGGATTCAGAAAGTGAACGATTGGTTCAAGAAGCGTTGGATAGATTAATGAAAGGAAGAACTTCATTGGTAATTGCTCATCGATTATCTACCATTAAAAATGCTGATAACATTGTTGTATTAGATAATGGTAAGATTAAAGAAACTGGAACTCATTCGGAGTTGATTCAGTTAGAAAATGGGATTTATAAGAATTTGAGCACGCTGCAGTTGACTGCTGTTTAAGTTATTTCTTTATCCAAAAACCTATCGAAATCTGTAAAACTTGATTTTTTGCGTCTCCTTGATTTATATTGGTAATCCCGAAATAATATCGAGTTGACATATGAAATCTATTCACGTCTATTCCAAATCCAACAATAGCCGAAAAATCATTTGAATTAAAATCATCTTTTGAATCCCTATCTCCGAATCCATCGATTTTGGTAGTAGCATTCAGTAAATAAGAATATTCAACTCCTGCTTGTAGGTTAATAACTTCAATAAAATACAACTTAGCTACTACTGGTATATCTATATAATCTAAGCTTATTTCAGATGAAAACGAACTAATAGGAAATCCTGAAGTTATATCCATATTAAATCCTTTTCTAGAGTATAAAACATCGGCTTCTACCCCTATTTTAACAAATTTTAATTCTGTCATTACTCCAGCATTAAAACCTGTTAAACCATTTATCTCTGATAAAGGACTATCAATACCTGATACATTAGCAAAATTAATCCCACCTTTTGCACCAATCTTAAATTGCGCATTTACTGACAGTGTGATTATCATTAAAAATAAAACTATTACTACTCTTAAATTTTTCATAATCATTCCATAAACAATACTAAAGATAATAAAAAAACAAAGAGACCGGAACTCACTCAGAATTGATTCAATTAGAAAATGGCATCTACAAGAATTTAAGCACACTACAATTAACTGCTGTTTAAATTGATGTTATTCTGAAGCTACAATAGAGACAAAGTCCATAGAGCTAACAATACCTACTACCTGTCCCTCATCCATTGCCACCAGGTGATGAACCTGATGTTTAAGCATCATTTTAGCGGCATCCCTAACACCCGAAGAAACACCAACAACATGAGTTTTGGTGGTCATAACATTTTCTATCAGCCTATCATTATTTGACTCTTGTGCAATATCTGTGGCTGTAATTATACCTTCAATTTCTCCTTCTGCTGATAACACAGGTATAGCATTAATGTGTTTTCTCTCCAATACATCCTTAACATGTCCAACTGATTTATTTTTCTGAGTAACCACCACTGGACTAATCATAATATCTGACACCTTCATAATTTCTACTTTTTTTGTAAAAGTATTATACCAAAGATTACCTTCAAATGACATTAAGCAGGATTTGAAAAAATTATTTCAAGAGAAACCTTAAACCAAACTTGCCAACTGCTCCTCTAATACTTTAATCTTAGCTTCCGCATCTGCTTTTTTCTTTTGCTCAGCAGCCACTACTTGTTCTGGCGCTCCAGCCACAAAACGTTCGTTAGAAAGCTTCTTATTTACAATATTTAGAGAACCTTGTGCATATTCTAAATCTGCTTTGATCTTTTCTACCTCAGCTTCAACATCAACATTTCCTTCCATTGGTATAAAATACTCATTTGATTTTACGACAAAAGAAAATGCTCCTTCTACTTTATCATCAACATAAGTTAAGCTCGATAGGTTCGTTAATTTAGTTATGATGGTGTCTAAAGATTCATTAATGGCTTCGTTCTTTTTTACCATTAAGGCTACCTGGTCTTTATTTGGAATATTTTTAGATTTACGTAATGTTCTAATTTCAGCAATTACATTATTGGTGTAATCAAATTCTTTCAGTAATGTTTCATTTACCTCTCCTGCTTTCGGGTAATCCAATAGCATAATTGTATCACCATCTTTTCTTTCTTCTATGTTTTGCCACAATTCTTCTGTAACAAATGGCATAAAAGGATGTAATACCTTTAACAATTGTTCAAAATAATTGATGGTCGTTTTCAACGTTACTGCATCAATTGGTTGTTGATAAGCTGGCTTAACACATTCCAAATAGGAAGAACAGAAGTCATTCCAAATCAACTTATATGTGCTCATTAATGAATCTGATAACCTGTATTTTGAGAAATTATCGTTTACTGAAATTAATGTTTCACTCAATTTTGATTCAAACCATTCAATGGCAATTTTTGCACTTTCTGGTTGTGATAAACTCTCATCTACCTCCCAGCCTTTAACCAAACGGAAAGCATTCCATATTTTAGTTGAGAACTTACTTCCTTGTTCACACAAGGCTTCATCAAACAACAAATCATTACCGGCAGCAGCGCAAGAAAGCATTCCGAAACGAACACCATCTGCTCCGTATTGATCAATCAACCCTAAAGCATCCGGGGAATTTCCTAATGATTTACTCATTTTTCTACGCTGCTTATCCCTTACCATACCAGTAAAATAAACATCCTTAAACGGTTGTTCATTTTTAAACTCATAGCCAGCAAAAACCATACGAGCAACCCAGAAGAAAATAATATCCCAACCTGTTACTAAAACACTAGTTGGGTAATAATAATCAATTTCAGTTTTATCTTCTCCAAATCCATCAAAAACGGAAATGGGCCATAACCAAGAAGAAAACCATGTATCTAAAACATCCTCATCTTGCCTTAAATCTGAAAATTGTAAATCATTGTTGCCAGATGCCACTCTTGCCATTTCTAACGCTTCTTCTTTCGATTCAGCAATTACATAATCATTGGATTCATTGTAATAATATGCTGGAATTTGTTGCCCCCACCACAACTGACGAGAAATAGGCCATTCTCTAATGTTATCTAACCAATGCTTGTAGGTATTTTTGTATTTTGAAGGGAAAAACTGAATGTTATCGTTCATTACATTCTCCAATGCAGGCTTAACAATTTCATCCATTTTAACATACCATTGTAGAGACAATTTTGGCTCTACAACTGTATCTTGGTTCCTTTCTGAATACCCAACATTATTGGTAATTTCTTCTTCCTTAATTAAAAGACCCTCTTCTGTTAATAATTTTGCAACTTTCTTCCGAGCAACAAACCTGTCTTCTCCAACAAAAACTTGTCCCGCTTCACTTATTGTTCCATCATCATTAAACGTGTCTATAATTTCTAAGTTATGACGTTTTCCTATTTCATAATCGTTCGTATCATGAGCAGGTGTTATCTTTAACATACCTGTTCCAAACTCTAAATCAATATAATCATCAGTAATTATTGGAACCTCACGGTTTACCATTGGTACAATTACTTTTTTACCATGTAAATGTAAATAACGTTCATCTTTAGGATGAACACAAACAGCAGCATCACCCATTATCGTTTCGGGACGAGTTGTAGCAATGGTAATGTACTCATCAGAATCAACCAATTTGTAATTAATGTGATATAATTTTGATTGAACGTCTTTACGAATTACTTCTTCGTTAGACAATGTAGTTTGGGCTTTAGGATCCCAGTTTACAATTTTCCAATCTTTATAGATGTATCCTTTTTTATTTAACTCAACAAAAGATTTAATAACGGCATCTGATAATTTTGGTTCCATTGTAAATCGAGTTCTATCCCAATCACAACTCGCTCCTAATCGCTTCAACTGCTCTAAAATAATTCCTCCGTATTTATCTTTCCATTCAAAAGCATGCTCTAAAAATTTCTCTCTACCAATATCATGTTTGCTTACCCCTTGTTCTCTCAGCTGGTTCACTACCTTAGATTCAGTTGCAATAGAAGCATGATCGGTTCCAGGAACCCAACAAGCATTATAGCCTAACATTCTTGCCCTACGAATTAAAACATCTTGGATAGTATTGTTTAGCATATGTCCCATATGCAAAACACCAGTTACATTTGGTGGTGGAATGACGATAGTAAATGGCTCTCTTTCATCTGGTTTAGAACTAAAAAAGTCATTTTTCATCCAGTATTCATACCATTTATCTTCTATGGCTTGTGGATTGTATTTACTATCAATATTCATTGTCTATTTTGTTAAATATAAGTGGGCAAAGATAAGTTATTGTAAAGCAAGTATCAATACTTAATGGATAGAAAGTTATTTTGTTAAAATAGTGTTATAACTTCGTTAAGCATTTGTTAATTAACATTTAGATAACAAAGGAGGGAATAGCTTTGTTCTAAACAAAACTAAAAACAGTAACTATGAAAAAATTAATCTTATCAATTCCATTCATGTTATATGGAATAATGGCTATTGCCCAACCTGGTCCAATAGAAAACTTAAACACTCCCGAAGCTAAATTTAAAACTGAAACTATTGATTATGGTACAATTGAACAAGGTTCTAATGGACTGAGGGAATTTCATTTCACCAACACTGGAAAATCCGCCTTGGTCATTTCAGAGGCCAGACAATCATGTGGATGCACCGTTCCTACCCCTCCTAAAGAACCTATTAAACCAGGTGAAAGTTCAATGATCAAGGTAAAATACGACACTAAACGGTTGGGAGTTTTTAATAAGACCGTTACTGTTTTTTCCAATGCAAAAAGAGGTGAAATCACGCTACGAATTAAAGGAAAAGTAATCGCAGAAAAACCATTAGAAGATTTAAAGTCAAATTCTCCCATAAATTAAATTGGCACAATTTTGGGATGATTAACCATGGTTTTCTTTTGTTAAAGAAGTGTTAACAGATAAGTTAAACTAAAATAAATAAGTACGTTTGTACTGTTATAAAGAATTAAAAAAATAAGATTATGAAAAAAGTATTACTAACATTTGGATTATTAGCTTTTATTGCTGGTGGAATCAATGCACAAGTTGCTACGACTCCTTCTCCTGAAGCAAAAGTTCAAAACCCTAATGCCGCTACAATGGTTTTTGAATCAGAGGTTGTGGACTACGGTACCATTGAACAAGGTGCTGATGGGGTAAGAGAGTTCAAATTTACAAACACTGGTAAAGAACCATTAATTATTTCTAATGCTAGAGGTAGCTGTGGATGTACTGTACCAACTTGGCCAAAAGAACCTATTAAGCCAGGTGAGAGTTCTGTAATCAAAGTAAAATATGATACTAAAAGATTAGGAGCTATTAATAAATCAGTTACAATTACTTCTAATGCTTCTACTCCAACTAAAGTAGTTAGAATTAAAGGTAAAATTATTGCTCCTCAAACGTCTCCAGTAAAAGAAACTTCTGGAGCACCAACTGAGAAATAATAAAGAAATAGGTTATTGATACAATGAAAAGTTATCTTTTCAAAATCAATTTAAGCTTGCTACTAATTTTAGTAGCAAGCTTTTCTTTTGCTCAAACTTCTGATGACATTAAATTTGAGAAAACTGTCCAGAAGTTTATGAAAGTAGATGAAGGACATAGGATTACGTTATCTTATACTTTTACCTATACTGGAAATCTTGACCTTAGTATCGTTCCTCCAAAAGTAGATTGTTCTTGTACTACAGTTATTTTACCAGAGGGAAAAATTAAAGCGAATAGTACCAATACGATCAAAATAAAGTTTGACACCAACAATAAGATTGGCTACCAAGAAAGAGGTGTAACTATCCAATTTGTTTCTGACGCAATGGATTCAAGATCTATTGATAAAAAATTAGTTTTTAAAGGAGTTGTTAAAGCTTCTAAAGCCACTAAGGAGGCCTATAAAAAGAACAAGAAAAAGAAGTAACCTCTACTTTTGTTCTTTACTTAATTCGCCTACATACTTTATCTTATAAGAAAAATCTGACTCATCAACATTAGGGTATTTTGGTTTTAATTTCCCCCAAATCGTTGCTTTATAAAATTCTGTCGAGATTTTTTCTCCTGAAACAGTTGAATAATAAATCATTTCATACCAATTTGATTTTCCAAACAAGCTACTACTTTTTAATCCTTTTATTTCAAATGTTTGACCTGACACATCTTGAATTCCTTTTTTAGTATATGCATCCGATTTTTTAGTAAAATCTGTTCTCTCTGCTCCTTTTCCCCCTATCGAATAACCATCTTTTAGTTTATGAGGTGTTTTAAATTGCCCTGCACTTGTTAACTCTTCTAAACATGGAGATTTAATGTTTCGCCAATAATGAGTCGCGTTATGCACCCAACCTATTGCCACGTAACCATCTTCGCTTACCAAAGCATAATTTTCTATTAAAGCCCTCTTTATAGAAAGTTTACTATGCCATTTCTGAGGAATGTATTCTTTTGAATCCAATCTTTCATCTTTAAAAAAAGCAGCCAATGGCTTATAATCTTTATAATGTTCAAAATCATGAACACCTCTATCCCACCACCAAATCATACCTGTACCTGCTCCTCCCATGAAAGATGTTGACCATATGGAATTATGGAACGCTGCATTAGAACATTTATAAATAGGCAAATAGTTATTCTTTCCATAAGCATCCACTCCCATTTCTTCAATAAACAAGGGTTTTTTCCAATTCTCCCATAAGGCAACTGCCTTATCGTATTTATCATTGTAATTAATGTCTTTGTTCTGCCCATATTTATGGAATCCAATTAAATCAGAATGAGCAAACATTCCTTTGTTTTTAGGTTTATATTCAAAACCTGGTGTTGTAGCATAGGTGTTTATGAATAACTTATCGTAACTCAATTCTTCTTTAATGTATTTTTGTTGTCCCACATACCATTTAGAAAATAAAGCAATGGCCTCCTGAGTATTGTAACCCGTTTCTCGCTTTAATCCTTTTACCCAATTGTCTAATTCCTGGTATTCATAAAAAGCAAAACTCGTACTGTAGCCCCATCTAGAAAAGATGTACCTCAATGCATTTTTTTGCCACTTTATCACCTGTTCATTAGTAAAGTATCCTGTTCTATTTTTTAAACCAAAACCTAATTTGTAAGGATTATTACTCCATTTTGCTACCTCCCAATCTTCCCCTGTGCAAACTTCTGTATGATGTCTAAACAATATAAAATATAACCCCAAACCTTGAGCATGTTCTATCAATCCATCAAACTCCCCCATCTGAGGCATCTTGGTGGCATAGTTTTTATAATCATTCCAATCGGGTAATGCATTTTGTGCTCCCATTTCCAATCTGAAAAAATTTCCTCCATTCTCAGCCAATTCGGTTAACCATAACTTATGTTGTTCTGCTTTTTTAGGCGTTAGTTTATAATATGCTGAATGAGCAATGTTATGGCCTATTGTGAAAAATGGTTGGTCAGATTCGCTCAAATAAATATAACGATTGGATTTTTTTAAGGTAACAATTCCTTTTTGCTCAGAAGCCACACAATGGAATTTAACGCCAATGCTTTGATGTATTTTATCTTTTACGATAATTTTAATAGACATTTTCCATACCCCAATTTCATCAGGAGCAAACCTTATTCTCCAATTATATTTTACAGGATCTATACGCCATGTTTCTCCATTTCTTTTATGAGGTTGATAATAAAACCCAAATATTTTCTTTTCATTATTGGTGGGCGAAACAAATGTAGCTTCAATACTAATATCCTCTGGATCAAATGGGTTTAACCCATCTTTACTTGTTTTAATAAATTTAGCTATTTCATTGTTCACGTTATTCAATAGTATAACTCCCAACTCCATTTTCTCATGCTTTCCCACTTCTTTTTTCATGTTATTAGGAGACATCCATTTCACATAATAATCCTTATTTCCAAACTGAAGTGGTGCATCATGCTGAGCATAGCCATTGACAATTGCGCTAATTAACACTAAAAGTATACAGATATGTTTCATCATAATTTTACGCTTCTTGTTTGTCTTTTTTTACAAGTTTAAACAACTTCTTTATTAACTTTGCTGAAAATAAAACTTTATCTATGCCTAACTTATCAAACAGAGGATTAGAAATGCCTGAATCGCCAATTAGAAAATTGGTACCATATGCTGAAGCTGCAAAAAAGAAAGGCAGAACTGTTTATCATTTAAACATTGGTCAACCTGACATTGAAACGCCAACTGTTGCGCTTAATGCAGTAAAGAACATTGATTTAAATGTAATAGAATATAGTCATTCTGCGGGTATTGAATCTTACAGAAGAGGGTTGGCTGATTACTACAATAAATTTGGTCTCAATGTTTCTTTCGAAGATATATTGATCACTACTGGAGGCTCCGAAGCATTACTTTTTGCATTTAATTCCTGTTTAAATGCTGGTGATGAAGTAATAATCCCAGAGCCTTTTTACGCTAACTATAATGGTTTCGCAACAACGGCTGGAGTAAATGTAGTTCCAGTGACAGCAAACATTAATGATGGCTTTGCTTTACCTCGAATTGAAGAGTTTGAAAAATTAATTACTGATAGAACAAAAGCAATATTAATCTGTAATCCTGGAAACCCAACTGGTTATCTATATTCAAAAGAAGAATTGGAAACTTTACGTGATATTGTTAAAAAGCATGACCTCTATTTAATAGCTGATGAAGTTTACAGGGAGTTTTGTTATGATGGAAAAACACATTATTCTGTTTTTAATTTAGAAGGAATAGACGATAATGTTATTGTTGTTGACTCGGTTTCTAAAAGATACAGTATGTGTGGTGCAAGAATTGGTGCTTTCATTTCAAAAAACACAAAGCTTATTGCTACGGCTTTAAAATATGCACAAGCTAGATTGAGTCCTCCAACATTGGGTCAAATTGCTGGTGAAGCTGCATTGCAAACTCCACAAAGTTATTTTGACGAAGTAATCAATGAATATGTTGGCAGAAGAGATATCTTAATTGAAGGGTTAAATAAAATCGAAGGGGTTAAATGTCCCGTCCCTGGTGGTGCCTTTTATGCTGTAGTAGAATTACCTGTACAAAATGCAGAGCGGTTTTGTCAATGGTTGTTGGAAGATTTTGAATACAACAACCAAACAGTCATGATAGCTCCAGCAGCCGGCTTCTATGCGACTAAAGGCTTGGGTGAACGAGAAGTAAGAATTGCTTATGTATTGAATAAAGAAGCATTAAAAAATGCTATTGAATGCTTAGATCAAGCACTAAAAGTTTATCCTGAAACGGTTAATTCTGAAGCAAAACAACTGATTCAATAGGGTTAATTTTAAAACAAAACCTTATTTTATCGTTAATAACTTTGTTGATAAGGTGTTAACTGTTGCTTAAAATGGCAATGTCTATCCTATATTTTTGTACAAACCAATAGGTATTATCTATGTTTAAGATATTTGGTAAAAAGAAAATTAAGGAAGATGTAGTTGCTAACATTTTTGTTAATTCCATTTTAGAGACGATTGACAATGGTTTCCCCGAAATAGTTGGAATAATAAATGACGCTCCTGAATTTATCACTTCTCCCGATCTTAATGAAACTGACGCTGATTATTTTACGCTTATAGTATTTGCTGCTAACCTTTCTTACATTCCTGATTTTTTACACGACTCAAAAGATGATAGGGTTATTAACCTTATCTTTTCTAAATTAAGCCGAGTTTTTGACGTTGATCAAGAAAGATTAGAAAGTGTAATTAAAGACTATCAATGCTACCTTAGAAAGGTTAACCACCCTTCAAAAAATATGCTTTATGCGATGTCTAAAGGTATTTTTGGGAAATACGAGTTAAACGATTACCAAGATGAATATTTTAAAAACATGAATAGTCCTAATCCCATGTTTTTAAAAAGATTGGATGAGGCGATGGATAATTTTGTTTGGAATTGGGACTCCTTCAAACAACAATACCAAATCTCTTAGTATTTTAATTCAGGTTAAATTGTTTATCTGCCATTTCGCAAATGGCATCACCAATTGCTAAGCAAGCTGTTGCTGCAGGTGAAGGAGCATTTAGTACATGTATACTTTTATCTTTGTACTCTATTCTGAAGTCATCACGCGTATCTCCATTTTCATTTAAAAGCATTGCCCGTACTCCTGCGCCACCTGGTTTAATATCATCCATAGTCAACTCTGGAATCATTCGTTGCAATGTTTTTAAAAATAACTTTTTAGAAAAAGCTCTTCGGTATTCATTAGTTGCGAAACCCAAATTATTAAAGAATAATTTCCAGGTTCCCTTATATGTTAATGCATCAAATGTGTCTCTAACATTAAAATCAGTTTTACGGTAACCCTCTCTTTTAAAAGTGAAAACTGCATTTGGTCCACATTCAATTCCTCCATCAACCATGCGTGTAAAATGAACTCCCAAAAACGGAAAATCAGGGTTAGGAACAGGGTATATTAAATTCTTCACCTTATGTTTAGCCTGTTCTGTTAAATCATAATAGTCACCTCTAAAACCAACTACTTTTTCTTTTAACGCCACGTTATCTTTTCTTGCTAATCGATCTGCCTGTAAGCCTCCACAAAAAATCATGTACTTGGTTATGTACTTATTTTTCGAAGTAATAACCTCAGTTGTTTCGGCTCCATGCTCATACTCAATAACTTCTTCTCCTAAAACGATGTTGCTTTCTGACTGTTTTTGGGCAACAAGTTCAGCCAACTTTTCTGTGGTTCCTCTATAATCGATTATACCCGTACAAGGAACCCATATCCCTCCGATGCTTTTTACAAACGGCTCTATTTCTTTTACCTGATCTGCTGTGATCTTTTCAATTCCTTCTGTATCGTTTGCCAATCCATTTTCAAAAATCTTATCCATAAATGGAAGTTCACTTTCTTCTACAGCTGCTACTACCTTTCCACATACATCGTGTTTGATATTATGCTCCTGAGCAAATTTCACCAACTGTTTTCTTCCATCTACACAATTTTTAGCCTTGTAAGATCCAGGTTTATAATACAGTCCAGAATGAATCACTCCAGAGTTATTACCTGTTTGATGGTCAGCTAAATGATTTTCTTTTTCTATTAAAAGGATTTTAAGTTGAGGGTATTTGAGTTGAATTTTATAAGCAGTAGCGGCTCCTACGATTCCTCCTCCAACTATAGTAATATCGTAAATCTTCTTGTTTTGCAAAACTCGATTATTTAGACTACAAAATTATCAATTATAGAAAGATAAGCGACACAATTCTGGCTTAATTATTCTTTTGCTTTTAATGCTTCAGTCTTAGGAATTCTTAATAATAATAAAAATCCTACGATGAAAAATACAATAAGCATTAACACAGCAACACGAATGCTGTACATCCCATTAATAAAGCCAAATCCAAATGTTCCAATCACTATTCCCATTTTCTCTAACACATCATAAAAACTAAAATACGATGCATGGTCTTCTGTCTCCGGTAATAATTTAGAGTACGTAGAGCGTGATAAGGATTGGATTCCTCCCATAACAAACCCTATAGCCCCTGCAGTGATGTAAAAATGAATTGGTGTATAAACAAAAGCATAAGCAACAACACAGATTAGCACCCATATAAAAACAACAAAGCCTAATGTTTTAATATTCCCTATCTTTTTAGATAAATAGGCTGTTAGATAAGCTCCCACAACAGCAATAAATTGAATTACCAATATACTGATGATTAATCCAGCTTTTTTTTCACCTTCATTGGGCCAACTTATTTCATCTGTCCCAAAAAAGACAGCCATCAACATAATGGTTTGAACTCCCATACTGTAAACAAAAAAAGAAGCCAAATAACGCTTTAAGCTTTTATTGGTTGACATTTGTTTCCAAACCTTTTTCAGTTCATTAAAACCTTTCGTAAGTTTATTTCCTTCTGGTTTATGATTGTAAATGTTGCTTGGCAAACCTCTAAAAGTAATTTGACTAAACCCAATCCACCATATACCTGTCACCACAAACGACCATTCTGCAGGTACTTTCAATACCATAATTGAGACAAGGCATATAATAAGTAAAGTTGAACTGCCTATATACCCCCTCGCAAAACCTTTAGCACTGACTTTATCATGCAAGTCTGGTGTAGCTATTTCTGGTAAATAAGCATTGTAAAACACCAAACTACCTGAAAACCCAATACTCCCTAATAACACAATTAACATACTCAGTTCAATATATGCAGTATCAAAAAAATAGAAGCTAATACACGCAATGGCTCCTAAATAACAAAAGAACCTCATATAGCTTTTTTTACTTCCGGAATAATCAGCAATACCCGATAACAAAGGTGATAGAAAGGCGACAATTAAATAAGATAAAGAAATTACATAAGAATAGAGCTCAGTATTCACAAACTCTACTCCAAAAAAGTCAATGGTTTTAACCGTATTACCCTTAACTATTTTTTCTACAAATTGCTGAGAATCATAAAAAACAGGGAAAATTGCCGAAGTTATAACAAGTGGGTAAACCGAATTTGCCCAATCGTACATCGTCCATGCACTGATTACTTTTTTATTGTTTTTTTGAAAACTCATCTAATTGCAAGTCTCGCAATATAGCTTTTTTACTTGTATATTTTGAAGTAACTGGAAACTCATATTTGGAAATCCGAACAACTTGCAGAACCGTTCCTTATTCATTTCTTTTGCTCGATTCATATAAACAACATACTCTTCCTCCGGAATTTTTTCCTTGCTATAGATTGCTACGGTTAAAAAAGTAAATAAAAATTCCTCATCAATATTTTTCTTAACTGCAAATGGTTTCATAATATCTATTGCCCAATCAATTCTTAATTGAAACATAAAGTAATTTGCAATTTTAAAACTTTGATTTCTGTCTAAGTTAGATGAAAATAAAGCTTTCTTTACATTTACTAATGCTTTTTCTCTGTCAAGAAACTTCTTATTGTCATAAAAATAATCTGCCGAAATCACGTTATAGTTTAGTACCAATCGATTAATCATCCATTTTTCGATGTTCGAACTATTTAGTAATCTTATTTCTCTTAATACCAACTTAGGGTCAGCTTCCCTCCTATAATCATTTGACCAAAGTAATAACCTTAACACTGTTTTATTATACATTAAAAATGCATTTGTAGGGTCTATAACTAATTGCGTTTGTATATCTCTCATCAAAGATTGATAAAGACTATCTCTGTTTGTCGCATCTGAATAATACCATCTTAATGCAATCTGATTATTAATAAATGGAATTGTTTCTTTTAAGTGAGGTATTTTAATGCTTAGTATCTTATCTTTTCCTATGTTGCCATTTTCAATATTTTTAAGCATAACAGACTGATAAACTTTAGCTTTTACATAATCCTTATTTTCAAGGGCTTTCTCAAACCATTCTGGCAATACATTAAACAGCGCCTCATCCATAAACACCTTCTCCACGGTAAGAATAATTTCTGCTTTACGGGTTTCTTCTAAGTAAGGCTCCAAATTCACTTTCAAGGTATCTGAATTAATAACCTTTAATAAATCTTCTTTTGATAGCTTCGTCAATTCCTCTTCATATGGTGACCCTTTTATTGATTCATAAAATCCTTCCCAATTTTCCTTGGTTGTGATCTTCGTTTTTACGTCTTGTAGTTTGTATTTTTTAATCGCAGTTAAAATACTTTTAGCTCTTCGCTCTTGAATAACTTTATTTTGTCTTTCTCTTCCTTCCAATGATGAGTATGCTATCACTTCAATACTTTTTAAATCAAACCTGTTTAAGCTCAATGAATCCAAAAATGGCTTAATGTCTTCACTATTGTATTGAGATTTATTTCTTTCGAATGGAACCGTAAACGTTAATTGATTCAATACTGAATCAGCTCTGCTACTTACAGATAATGTATCTAACATAAAATTTAAATCCAGAGATTTTAAATTTTCTCCTCCCAAACTGTTGTAGACGATAGTTTGACACAAACAATTTTGTTTTATCATTAATAGGTTAAATTCAACATTATTGGTATCTACATATTCAGGAATGAGGCCTAAAGAAACTTCAATTTCATTGCTTTCTTTCAATTCATTTTTACCAAAAATTTGTGATTTGGAAATAGGCGCCAACATAATTCCTTTATGAATTTTAGAAGGGTAGAGTTTATTTCCACTACCACATTCAAACTGGTCTCGAGCTATAATATCAATAGCTATACCATCTCCTGATTCGCTCAACACATTTTTAAATAATTCCAAGTCATGAAAATAAAAATAGATTTCTCCATTTTTGAAAAATATATTGTCCGACATTAATTGCGGGAGGTAAGCATATTTCTTATCCAAATCAGCACATTTACTTTTATCGTATGGTGCAATACCGAAATTATCATTCATAGGCTTAACCCCTTCTGGCAAAACAAAAGGTTCTGACCCAACAACATGAGTGGCTGTGAGTGATTTATCTTTTTCGTTTAAGACAACGGAAATGCCATAGTTTACATATTTTCCATCTCCTAAAATTTTAGCTCCATCCTCGGACTGGACCCATCCTTGTGCAATAGCTGTTGCTACATTTTGGTACGATTTTAATTTTATTTTTTTAGTCTCTCCTGGTAGTTTTGCAACAGTTCCAACAACTAATTTATAACAGTTTTCCCCTACTTTTCCATGCATTCCATCATAGAATAGTACTCTTTTAAATGGGGTTTCTTTTTTTGTTGAAGGCTGATCATGACTAACTCTACCCGTTTTTACCATGTAAAATGTTTGATCTTCTGCTGCTGCAGTTAAGATCTCATCTTCTTTAAAAACAGGTAAGTTTTTACTTTTTCTGAAAGTATCAATTTGTTCTTGGATTAATCCCTCGAGAAATGCTTTATCGTACTTATAGTCGACATCATCAACTTTCTGCTGAGAAAACAGCAGTGTGGAGCTAATTAAAAATAATATTGATATATAATACCTCAACTGATGATATTTAATAGCGAAAGTTAATGAATACTTTATAATCAACTATGATACCACAAAATAAATGTAAGCACAATAAGCCGAAAAAAGTATAAAACCCCTTATTCTATTAATTTTATAACCAATAATCATTAATGGAAATACCAGTATAGAAATTCCAATTAACCAATACATATCATAGCTAATAACATGTTCTGTTACAGGTATTTCTTTTACAAGCGAAGTAATCCCTAAAACACCCAAAATATTAAAAATATTTGACCCTATTAAGTTACCAACAGAGATATCCGTATGCTTTTTAAATGCTGCTACAACAGAAGTTATTAATTCTGGAACACTTGTTCCAAAGGCAACAATAGTAACCCCTATTATATGCTCACTTACCCCAAAATTAGAAGCTATTTGAACCGCTCCATCCAAGAGCCAACTTGCGCCAAATGCCAGGCCAACAGCTCCCAGTGCAATTAACAATATATTTAAAAACATATTAGATTTTTTTACTTCCTGAACATCTACATCAAGTACTTCTTTTTTGTTTTGTCTCTTTGCATTCCAAAACATGTATACATTAAATACAATTATTCCTATTGTAAAAATTAGCCCTTCGTACCACTCAATGTTTTTATTTAAGATAAAGACAAAAAACAAAATAGTTGTCACCATCATTATAGGCCAATCTACCTTAGCCGTAGCACGTTTAACAGTAATCGGAAGTATCATTGTTGTTATTCCCAATACCAATGCAATATTTGCAATGTTTGATCCTATAACATTCCCTATAGCCAATTCAGGATGATTATTAAGTGCTGCTTTGAGACTTACCAAAAGTTCCGGAGCTGATGTTCCAAATGAAACGATGGTCATCCCTATTACTAATGTAGGTATATTAAATTTTAATGCTACGCCAACCGCTCCTCTTACTAATGCTTCTCCGGCTATTATTAATATAACTAAGCCTCCTATTAGTAAAAGATATTCCATTTATGAATTCTCTGTAGGGTTTTGAGGTTCCTCTTTTGAATATGGACTTCTTCGCTGAACAGTTTCAGGAGTTGGTTTCTCTTTGATGGCTTCTCCTTTATCAGGTTCGGTTGTGGAGGTAGATTGGTTTTCCGTGGCTTCTTTTTCTCGTTTCTCTTCCTTGTCTTCTTTAATAATATCCTGCACCTGCTTTTCTACATCAACACTATCTTTCACAGTATTGATGTCTCTTGCCCCTTCTTTAATTTCTCTTTGAATATCACCAGTAGCATTTTTTATCTCACGCATCCCTTTTCCTAACCCACGAGCTAATTCTGGTATTTTTTTAGACCCAAACAACATAATAATAATGAGAACTATAAAAAATAGTTCCCCTCCTCCTGGCATTCCGAATAATAAAACGTAGTTCATTATATGATTAAATTATAAAACAAATTTACTAAAAAAGCCTTTCCAAAATTGGAAAGGCTTTTCTATATAATATCAATATACAATTAGTCTTTTTTGTTTGATTTCTTGTTTACAAAATCATACATCACAGGTGATGCTATACATAAAGAAGAATAGGTACCTACAATTACACCAATTAATAATGCAAATGAGAACCCTCTAATTACTTCACCACCGAAGAAAAAGATCATTGCCAATACAAAGATTGTACTCAATGAGGTATTTACTGTTCTACTTAATGTACTGTTCAATGCATTATTTACAACATCTTTTATTGCTTGTTTTTTATGTTGCCCTAAAAATTCTCTAATTCTATCAAATACAACCACCGTATCATTAATAGAGTAACCAACCACTGTTAAAATGGCTGCAATAAATGCTTGATCAATTTCTAATGAGAATGGTAAGATTCCATAAAATAGTGAGAATAAAGAAAGTACAATCAATACATCATGGAACAATGCAAACAGTGCACCTAAACCATATTGCCATTTCTTAAATCTAAATACAATGTATAAGAATATAATAATTAAAGAAAAGATAATTGAGAATAGAGAAGCTCTAATCATATCATCGGCTATTGTAGGACCTACTTTTTGAGAACTCATTAAGTTATTTTCCATGAACTTAGCCTTATCTACATCTTTCCCTAATATAGAAGTTAGTCCTTCATATAATTTTCCTTCAACTATATCATCAGCATCTTCTGCCTGACTTTCTATCATATAAGAAGTAACAATCTTCACTTGGTTGTTATTCCCAAAAGTTTTAACCTCTGGTGCTGATTCAAAAGAAGCAGTTAAACTACTTGCTACATCTACAGTTGAGACAGTCTTGTCAAATCTTACTGTATATGATCTACCTCCCTCAAAATCAACCCCTTTTTGTAAACCTTTGGTTGCTAATGAGCCAATACCAGCAATAATAATAATCCCTGAAACGATATAGAATTTTTTTCTGTTCTTGATAAAACCAAAATTTACTTTCTTAAAAGCCCCTTCTGTTAATTTTGTTGAGAATGAGAGGTTTTTATTTCTATTTAACTGAAATTCAAAAATCAACCTCGTAATAAAGATTGCCGTAAACAATGAAGTAAAAATACCTATTACCAATGTTTTGGCAAACCCTTCAACAGGACCTGTACCGAAAAACCAGAGTACAAAACCAGTTAACAATGTCGTTACGTTGGCATCAATAATTGATGAATAAGCAAATTTATAACCATCAGCAACAGCTAATCTCATTCCTTTACCTGCAGTAATTTCCTCTCTAATTCTTTCAAAAATAAGCACGTTAGCATCTACCGACATACCAATGGTAAGAATAATACCTGCTATACCTGGCAATGTCAAAGCAATTAACGAAGGCATAGAAGCCAATACTCCAAAAATGAAGAACATGTTTGCTAATAATGCAATTACCGATGCAACACCCGCTTTCGAATAATAAAACACCATATAGGCCAATACAATTAGTAAGGCAACAATAAAAGACATCATACCCTTATCTATTGACTCTTGTCCCAAAGTTGGTCCAACAACTGCTTCTTCTACAATTCTTGCTGGAGCAGGAAGTTTACCTGCTTTCAGTATGTTCGCAATCATTTTAGCTTCTTCAATCTCGAAATTTCCAGAAATACTCGATTGACCACCAGAAATCTCAGAATTTACTGTTGGAAAACTATAAACGTAATCATCAAGAGCAATAGCAATAGACTCTCCTATATGCCCACCTGTTAAGATTCTCCATTTATTTGCTCCTTCACCATTCATGGTCATAGATATTTCCGGAGACCCATTAAATTGGTCAAACTGTTGAGAAGCAGCAACAATTACATCTCCTTCTAAAGCGGCCTTGCCATCTCTATTGTCGATTTTAATTGCTAATAATTGTAAAAATTTACCTTCATCATCATAAGGTTTTGCAGTCCATAAGAACTTTAATCTTGGTGGAAAGAAAGACTGAACTTCCTTTTTTGCTAAATAGTAATTTACTAAACCTGTATCTTTAATCGCAACATAACCAACAACTGGACCTCTACCGTACTCATATTGTTGTGTTTCTGGATTTTGAAAGATTGCTGGACGCATAACAGCAAACAATGGATGTTCTTTAGCATATTGTTCTGCTGATTGCTGTTGATTTGCAGCGTTTAAAGAACTATCATTTGCGCTTGTATCTGTTCCCCCAGTCTCTAATGCTTCAAATAAATCGGCAGTAGCATCTTTAGTTGTGTCTTCTTCTACAGAATCCGGTTCAACTACAACAACCTCTTCACCTACATTTACATCCTCAACATTTGTCGTGTCGGTATCAGTCGAATCATCTTCCGTTATTCCTTGTAAAACCTTTCCTAATTTAATATCAGCTTGTTCTATCATTGGGTAAACTTCTCTGTTTTCCCATGTTAACCAAAACTCTAATTTGGCTGTACCTTGTAATAACTGACGAACTCTTTCTTTGTTTTTAACACCGGGTAATTGGACTAATATCCTGTCAGAACCCGTTATTTTTTGAATTTCAGGCTGAGCAGACCCAAACAGACCAACTCGTGTACTTATTACATTAAACGAACGATCAATAGCATCATCTGCTTCCTCTTTAACAAACTCTAAAACTTCTTCGTTGGTAGCATTTGGTGACAATTGATCTTTGTTATCTAAGGTATAAAAGATGGCAGATAGTTTCCCATTAGGGTTTGCTTCTTCATAAGCTTGACCAAACAAGGTAACAAATTCCTCATTTGATCCTTGTTGCATTTTTTTAGCATCTCTAATTGCCTTATTGAAAGCTTGATCCTTGTTAAATGATGCTAAGGCTTTTACTACTTCTTCAACCTGAACTTCAAGCGTAACATTCATACCACCTTTTAAATCCAATCCAAGATTTAACATCTTAGTTCTTAAGTCACCATAAGTATATCCAATACCTGGATATACCTTTACAGATGCCATTGAATCTAAATAAGCATATTCTACTGAATCTAATTTAGTAAACTGATCAGAATTTGTAGCCGCATAATTTTCAGCATACTCCTGCGCATACTCTTTAGCATCACTTTCTACTCCCGTTGCAAACCATGTTAATGATAAGGCATAAAGACTCCCTATTGCAAAAAGTATTGTAAATGCTGTTAATAATCCTTTGTTCTGCATTTTTTAAATATTATTCTTAATTTTTTTATAAGCCTGCAAATATAGAATTTCAAATACGAATTATCAATAGAAATTATAATAACTTTCAGTTATAATTGAAGTCCATTAAAAGGGTTAACTTTGTAAGCAACTATTTAAACAAAAATTACGTTTGTACAATATGGACATTAAGATAAAAATAGTTTCACTCCTAATCGTAACAAACCTCTTTGTTATTGAAGGATTTGGACAAGTAAACTTTACCAGAGAGGATGCTATTGTTGTTCTAAAAGCGAATGGTGATACACTTGAAAATCCTTGGGCTGGAGGGTTTAACTCTGTTCAATTTTCTGAAATCGACCTTAATTTAGATGGAATCAAGGATTTATTTGTTTTTGACAGAACTGGAAACAGAATTTCTACCTTTATAAATGCTGGGACACCTAATCAAGTTAGCTATAAACATGACCCATCGTATATTAAAAATTTTCCGAAAGGGATGCACGATTGGGTTTTACTTAGAGATTATAACTGTGATGGTAAAATGGACATCTTCACCTATTCTACTGGTGGAATGGCTGCTTACAAAAACACTTCAACTTCTCAATTAAGTTTTGACATTGACACAAGTTTGGTTTATTCCGACTTTCAACCAGATGGAGCTCCAAACATGATTAACCTCTATATTAGCTCTACAGATATTCCTGCCATTGATGATATTGACGGAGATGGTGATTTAGACGTGTTAACTTTTAGCATCATAGGTTCTTATATCGAATATCATAAAAATCTATCCATGGAACGCTATGGGACTTGTGATAGTTTGGATTTTCAATTGAGGAATAAGTGTTGGGGGTTTGTTCGAGAAAACATAAGTGACAATAGTGTTACATTATACGATACCTGTTCATTTAACATTGCCAACCCCGAAAAAAATAGTGGAGGAAATAAACATGCTGGATCTACACTTTTTACCTTAGATGTGGATTCGAGTGGAAGTAAAGATTTAGTTTTAGGTGATGTTTCATTCAATAACTTTCTCCTATTAATTAATGGCGATATGAGTACGAATCTAACCCAATCAAACATCATTGCTCAAGATTCATTATTCCCCCAAAACAATAATTCTACCTTAGCTGTTGATATTGATATTTTTCCGGCTGGATTTTACTTAGATGTTAACAATGATAACATAAAAGATTTAATTGCTGCACCTAATTGCTTTAATGGCTGCGAAATCAAAAATCAAGTTTGGCATTATAACAATGACAATGCCGATGACAATCCTAATTTCAACTTCGTTTCAGATGAATTTTTACAAGATGGGATGATAGAGATCGGAGGAGGTGCCCACCCTGTTTTTTTTGACTATAATTCGGATGGCTTAATGGATATGATTGTTGCTAGTTTCGGCAACTATGATCCTGCGGTCGGACCCTTATTATATGAGTCTGGACTCTGGTTATACGAGAACATAGGAACAATCTCCAACCCCGCTTATCAATTAATTAACACTGATTATGTCGGTATTTCAAGCATGAATTTGGATATTGCTGGTAGCAGGCCTACTTTAGGTTTAGCGCCTACTTTTGGTGATTTAGATGGCGATAACGATTTAGACATGATGATTGGTGATTACAACGGATTCATCCACTACTTTACCAATACTGCTGGAGCTGGAAATCCAGCTTCCTTTAGTTTAACTGCTCCTGAATATTTAGGAATTGATGTCGGAGCCAATGCTACACCTATGCTATACGATATAAATGGTGACAATTTAGTAGATCTCATTGTCGGTAAAAAAACAGGAACTTTTTCTTATTACAGAAACATTGGAACTACTTCAATCCCTAACTTTAGTTTATCCACAGATTCTTTAGGGAAGGTCTCTACTAGGAGGTATTATGACTTTAACGGAAATAGTAATCCTGTTTTTGTTGATAGTGCTGGCACTACTTTCTTATATTCTGGATCCCAAAATGGTTACCTTTATAAATTTGGAAACATTGACGGAAATTTAGGTGGAACATTTTCTAAGGATAGTTCTTACTTAGACATTTGGGAAGGAATTAACTCCTTCATTTCTATTGCTGAAATTACTAATGATAATAAGTTAGATTTGTTAGTTGGGAATTCGGCTGGAGGTGTTGCTTTCTACAAAGGTGATACTGCTGTTACAGTTTCTGTTCAAGAAAATAGTACTGTTGCCAATTTTAACATTTACCCTAATCCAACAAATGGACTTATTCATATAGACTTAGGAGAAAATGATTTAAAAAATGCTGAAATTGAAGTCATTGACTTGCTTGGAAAAATACAAAAACATCAAAAGGTAATGAACGCCAAATTCACATTAAACTTGAACAGTTATGCTCAGGGAATTTACCTCATTAAATTCTCTAATACTAATGGAAGTAGAGTTTATAAAGTGATTAAAGAGTAGTCACATATCCTTTAATTCAAAATAGCTACCGATAATTAATTACTAAAGTAAGTATCGATCATAAAATGATATATTTATGGAGTACTACAAATTCTAAATCTCGTTTATGAAAAGACTTTTACTCCTTATTTTATTCTCGTCATTATATTTTACAAGTTTCAGTCAATTCTATTATCAGTATTTTGATGGAGCTGACACGAGCTATCTATATTCAATTATCATTGAGACTGATTCATCTTCTTCGAACATATGGCAAATTGGCGAACCTCAAAAAAATATTTTTAATGCAGCAGGTACTTTTCCTAATGTAATCGTAACAGATACTGTTAATCCCTATCCTATTAATAACACATCAAGCTTTGAGTTTGGGGTAGCAAGAACCCCATGGGGTTTTGGAGGAATTTTGGCCCTTCAATGGGTACAAAAATTAGATATGGATCATGGATTAGATGGTGGGTTAGTTGAAATTTCACTTGATACTGGTGCCACGTGGTCAAATGTTGTTAATAGCCCGTATACTTATAATTTTTATGGGTTTCAAGCTGGAAACTTAGACACATTAACAAATGGAGAATATGCCTTTACTGGGACAGATTCATCATGGGCAAATGTTTGGTTATGCTATGACCTCAATTGGTTATCCACAATGGATAGTGTTATGTTAAAGTATACTTTCGTTTCAGACTCTCTAAACTCTAATAAAGAAGGGTGGATGATTGATAACTTTATGGGAAGTACGACTTTAGTGCATACTGTTCAAGAGTTGGATCAGGAGGAATACTTAAAAGTTGAACCAACATTAACCTCAGGAAGAGTGAATATCCATGCTAAAATTATAGATGAATTTCATATTATTGAAAGTATTCAACTCATTAATGTTGAAGGTAGAATTGTTCAAGAATATGGAGTCGTACCAACTAAATTTTATGTTGATATTGACCATCATCCAAATGGAGTCTATCTTTTGAGGATCAATACCAATCTTAAGTCAGAGACATTTAAACTTATACTACAGCACGAATAAATTCATGAAAAAAAAAGTCATGATATGTGGATTATATTCGATAGGAATATGTTTATCAGCATTCACATTTTTCAGTGATACCATTCCATATAATTTTGAATCCTTAAAACCACTACCTGATTTACCTATAAATAATGATAATCCCGTTACGGTTCAGGGCGCAGATTTAGGAAAACATTTGTTCTATGACCCTATCTTAAGTAAAGATAGTAGCATTTCATGCTCATCTTGTCACAAACAGGAATTCGCTTTCTCTGATAGTCCAAAGCAATTTAGCATTGGTATTAAGGGTACAGATTTAAAAAGGAACACTATGCCCTTATTTAATTTAGCGTGGAACTCTCATCAGTTTTGGGATGGTAGAGTTAAAAGTATAGAAGACCAAGTTTTTCATCCTGTACGCGAACCAGACGAGATGGATTTAGATTGGAATATAGCTGTTCAACGATTGAATAATAGCTTGTTTTATCAGAAAAAATTTGAACTAACTTTTGGTAAAGTACCTATTGATAGCATATTAGTTTCAAAAGCAATTGGTCAATTTGAGCGAACCCTTATATCTAATAATTCAAAATATGATTTTGTCATTCGGGGTAAACGTAAATTTACAGAAGATGAATATCAAGGATTTGTGATGGTAAATGATCAAAGTATGGCTGACTGTTTACACTGTCATCCAACGGATGGAGGAACCTTAGGTACTACTGGAAAATTTAGTAATAATGGAATTGAGAAAATAGTATCTCTTAATGATTATGTAGATAAGGGGAAAGGAGGGGTTTCTGGTGATGAAAGTGAGACTGGGTTGTTTCGAATTCCACCACTACGAAATATAGCTATTACTGCTCCTTACATGCATGATGGGAGATTCAAAACACTAAAAGAAGTCTTAGACTTTTATAGTGAGGGAATAAATAAAAGTCCCAATATTGATCCCAAAATGACTCGGGTTCATGAAGGTGGCCTTAAATTGACAGAAAAAGAAAAGTATCAAATCATAGCCTTTCTTCAAACATTAACTGATTCTGTTTTTATAGCTGATTCAAAATATAGTAACCCCTTTGTGAAAAAGACTAATTAAGAGTTTTTTAAAGTTAATTCTCCCTTAGCATAATCAATTACAGCATAGTAATCATTTAGAATATCACCGCCCAAAATGCCATCGACAGGTTCTAACTCTAATTTTTCATAAGATTGGTTGACATGCATTAAATCTAAAATAGTAGCATCATAATTGGAAATCTCAATTTCTCCCAACTGCAATTTATCTATCATTACTTTTTTGCTCGTCATAGTATTAGTTCCTAAACCTGAAGATAACCTATCTTGTTCTTCTACATGATTATTATCAACAAAGCCGACTATCCTTGTTTCATCAAAAACAGACCTAGAAGCTCCTGTATCTAATATCATGCTCGCTTTTTTGCCGTTTATATTGATGGTTATCTTTACATGGTATCCATCATCTTCAATTGGGAAAATAGTTAGTGGTAATATTGTTTTCATAAATGAAAAATAAAAAATGCCGGATTAAATCCGGCATTCATGGTTAAATTTATTTTTGTTTTAAGCTAAAACTCCATCCAAAAGAGCGTTGGTTTTCTTAACACCTTCAGCACTTTCAGTTAATTTTGTTTTTTCAGCATCAGATAAATCAATCTCAACGATTTTTTCAATTCCATTTTTCCCTAATATACAAGGCACTCCAATAGATAGGTCATTTAACCCATATTCCCCTTCTACCAAAGCAGAACAAGGGAACATTTTTTGAGCATCTTGAGCAATTGCCTGAACTAAAGCAGATACTGCAGCTCCAGGAGCATACCATGCGCTAGTTCCTAATAAACCAGTCAATGTAGCACCACCAACTTTAGTATCTTCAACAATCTGATTCATTCTCTCTTCCGATAAAAATTCAGAAACAGGAATACTGTTTCTTACTGCTTTTCCAATTAATGGAACCATACCAACATCACTATGTCCTCCTATTACCATACCATTAACATCTGAAGATGGACATCCTAATGCTTCACTAATTCTATATTTAAAACGAGCACTGTCTAACGCACCACCCATTCCAATAATTCTATTCTTAGGCAATCCTGTTGCTTTATGAGCTAAATAAGCCATTGTATCCATTGGGTTACTTACCACAATTAAAATCACATTTGGAGAATGCTCTATTAAACTTGCTGAAACCGCTTTTACAATTCCTGCGTTAATGCCTATTAACTCTTCTCTAGTCATTCCTGGTTTACGAGGAATACCACTTGTAATCACAGCGACATCACTTCCTGCCGTTTTAGAATAATCATTTGTAGTTCCTGTAATTTGGGTGTCAAAACCATTTAAAGAAGCACATTGCATTAAATCCATCGCTTTTCCTTCTGCAAAACCTTCTTTGATGTCAATCAACACCACTTCGTCTGCAAAATCTTTAATGGCAATATACTCGGCACAACTTGCACCTACTGCTCCTGCTCCTACTACTGTTACTTTCATTTTTTTATTTTTACTTGTTAAATTATAGTTTTTAGGATGACTAAATTAACTAAAGTATCCCCTTTAAACAATGTTATTCGTCATAAGATTTGAAATATTTTTTATTCTTGATAATAGTGGAAAAGTCGTTGATTTAGTTACTTTTGTTCCACTTAAAAAAACGCTGATTTTTAACTCAATTTGATGAAAGATTTATTAGATAAATTTGAAAATAAGACTCCGGAAATAGTTTTTGAATGGAACGATTCAGAAACTGAAGCAAAGGGATGGGTAGTTATTAATTCCCTAAGAGGTGGTGCAGCTGGTGGAGGAACAAGAATGAGAGTAGGCTTAGATAAACATGAAGTGACTTCTTTAGCAAAAACGATGGAAGTGAAATTTACTGTTTCAGGTCCAACAATCGGTGGTGCAAAATCTGGTATTAATTTCAATCCTAATGACCCAAGAAAAGAAGGCGTATTGAAAAGATGGTATGCAGCCGTTACTCCCTTGTTGAAACATTATTATGGAACTGGTGGAGATTTGAATGTCGATGAAATACATGAGGTAATACCGATAACAGAAGATTGTGGGGTTTGGCATCCACAAGAAGGCGTTTTTAATGGACACTTCCAACCTAGAGAAGCACAGAAGATAAACAGAATTGGGCAATTAAGACAAGGTGTATTAAAAGTGATAGAGGACACCAATTTTAGTCCTGATGTTGATAGAAAATATGTTGTTGCTGATATGATTACTGGCTATGGTGTTGCGGAGTCTGTTAAGCATTATTATAACGTATATGGTGGTGACTTAAAAGGTAAGCGAGTAATAGTGCAAGGATGGGGTAATGTTGGGTCGGCAGGCGCTTATTATTTAGCGCAAGATGGAGCAATAATTGTAGGTATTATTGACAGGGTTGGTGGTTTAATCAATGAAAATGGATTTTCTTTGGAAGAGATAAGAAAACTGTTTAATGATAAAGACGGGAATAAACTACACGCTCAAAACATGCTCTCTTTTGACGAAGTCAATGAAAAGATATGGGATGTTGAAGCAGATGTTTTTATTCCTTGTGCTGCATCACGTTTAATTACTCAAGATCAGGTAGAACGAATGATAAATGCTGGAGTTGAAGTAATCGCAGCTGGAGCCAATGTCCCTTTTGCAGATCCAGAAATATTCTTCGGTCCAATTGCAGATTTCACGGATGATAAAATTAGTGTAATACCAGATTTTATCTCCAATTGTGGAATGGCAAGAGTCTTTGCTTATTTGATGAGTAATGACATTGACAAATTAGAAGATGAAGCTATTTTTCATGACACTTCTAGCATTATAAAAGAAGCTTTGATAAAATCTCACAAAAAAAATTCAAGCAAATACCACATTGCTAAAACAGCTTTTGAAATTGCGTTAGACCAATTGGTGTAAAGTATTATATTTGAACTCACTTAACTAAATTTATAACTATGGAAATATTTATTGTAATAGTATTTGTTTTAGGATACTTAGCGATTACATTGGAACACAGCTTAAAAGTTGATAAATTGGTTCCAGCACTTTTAATGATGGCATTGGCTTGGGCTGGTGTTGCTTTTGGATTAGATGGTTTTACCACTTGGTTCGATTCTCATGCCATGAAAATGCTAGAAGGTTATGGTCTTATGGATCATGAAACAAAACTTCATCTGATGGAAAGTACATTACTCCATCATTTTGGTAAAACATGTGAAATCCTTATTTTTCTTATTGGAGCAATGACCATTGTAGAAATCATTGATCACTTCCATGGGTTTGCTACCATTAAGGGTTTTATTAAAACCAACAAAAAAAGAACCTTACTATGGATTGTTTGTATTTTAGGGTTTATCCTTTCTGCTATAATAGATAATCTTACTGCCACCATTGTTTTAATTACAATACTTAGAAAATTAGTGCCGGATAAAACAGATAGAATTTGGTTTGCTGGTTTAATTATCATTGCTGCAAACGCTGGTGGAGCATGGTCTCCTATTGGTGATGTTACAACAACTATGTTATGGATGGGGAACAAAGTAAGTGCTTTAATGCTAATTAAATTCTTGATCATTCCTTCGTTAGTGTGCATGGTAATTCCAACAATAATCGCAAGCTTTTTACCTGCATTTAAAGGTAGCTTTGAAGCTAATAATGATGGAGGAGAGATGGATAGCAAGGGAGCTTTTATGCTTTATTTGGGGTTAGGAATGATTGTTTTCGTTCCTATTTTTAAAACCGTAACTCACCTCCCTCCTTATGTAGGGATGATGTTGTCACTATCTGTTGTTGCAATGGTTGCAGAAGTTATTAGTAACCGTAGGTTTAGCATAACTGACATAGGAGAGGCCGCTGATGAAAAAAGTGGTCATGCTGATAGCCCAACATTTGGTGCTTTGGCAAAAATTGAAATGCCTTCTATCTTGTTCTTTTTAGGAATTTTAATGACGGTTGCAGCACTTGAATCCTTAGGCTTGATCTTTACCTTTGGTCAAGATGTTCAAGCTTCCATTGATAGTGATGTGTTTGTAATGCTCTTGGGTGCTGGATCTGCTGTGATTGATAATGTACCCTTAGTTGCAGCTAGTATGGGAATGTTTGACATGACTAATTATCCGATGGATGCAACCACATGGCATTTTATAGCCTATGCTGCCGGTACTGGTGGTAGTATGTTAATCATTGGTTCTGCCGCAGGTGTTGTAGCAATGGGAATGGAAAAAATATCTTTTTTCTGGTATTTAAAGAAAATCGCTTGGTTAGCTCTAATTGGTTATGTAGCTGGAGCTGGCGTATTCATGTTAATGAGAGGCTTTATTTAGACCTCAACTATTATAAATACTAAAGAACGACTATGAAAACAATGACTTGTAAGCAATTAGGAGGAGCATGTGATAAAGAATTTCACGCCAATACATTTGAAGAAATGGCTGAAATGAGTAAAAATCACGGTATGGAAATGTTCCAAAAAGGAGACGAAGCACATCTAAAAGCTATGAATGAGATACAGGAAATGATGAAATCCCTGATGCAATGAAAGAGTGGTTCGAAAACAAAAGAAAAGAGTTTGACGCCTTGTCGTAAAACCAATAATTACCTTAAAAATAGAAAAACAAAGGGTGTTTGATATTATTTCAAATGCCCTTTTCTATTTAACAGTCACAAACCTTATCCTTTTCAGAAAGGTTAACAAAACTCCTTAAAGTGGCCACCCCTTCTTCTTCACAATCCTCACATGTTTCACAGTTTTCCACATAAATTATAAGTTCTCTACCATCTTTTATTGTAGATTTAATATAATGTTCTGGACATGGTTTTCTTTTAACTGCACTTTGATCAAAATCAACGCTGGCATTTGCCCAAAACGTACTGTCCATAAAATTGATTGGGATGTTATTACACTCCAGTTCACATTTTAGCTGATCACTAATATCAATATCTGTTCGCTCTAAAAACTCTAACACTCTTCCTTCTGGAAGCCATGATGGTCTTTCATCTCTTCCATTATATAATGTGGCCCATACCAGAACACATCCTAATCCAAAACCAAAACCATAAAATTTTAAACGATAAAAGAGCCTCTTCCTGTCTATTGCCATTCTACATTGCCATTAATAACAAATTAATATCTTTATAGGGTAAGCCGAAAGTATCAGCTAAATATTTGTTGGTAAGTACTCCTTTATAGATGTATACTCCATTTTGGATTCCTTGATAGGATTTAATCATTACCTCTAAACCTCCAAATTCCCCTGTATCTATTATCGTTGGAGTTATTACATTACTCAATGCATAAGAAGCTGTTCTTGCTACTCTCGAAGCAATATTAGGAACACAATAATGTATCACTCCATACTTCGAAAAAATTGGTGCATCGTGGTTTGTCACTTCTGATGTTTCTATACAACCTCCTTTATCAATGCTTACATCAACTATCACTGAGAAGTCTTTCATTTGGCTTACCATCTCTTCAGTAACAATAATTGGAGCTCTTCCAATTGTTGAACTTATAGCTCCAATAACAACATCAGCCGACTTGAGTGCTTTTGACAACACTTTTGGTTGTATTATTGAGGTCGCAACTCGCTGACCTAAAATTGCCTGTAATCTTCTTAATTTATGTGTGTTATTATCAAAAACTTTGACTGTTGCTCCTAATCCTAAAGCAGATTTTGCAGCAAATTCACCAACCGTTCCAGCTCCAAGAATTACAACTTCAGTTGGAGAAACACCAGATATTCCACCAAACAATTGTCCTTGACCTTTGTGTAAATTACTTAAGTATTCTGCAGCAATTAGAATCGATGCGTTACCAGCAATTTCACTCATCGCACTAACAATTGGCAATATCCCTTCAGGGTCTTTTATATAATCAAAAGCAATAGCCGTAATTTTCTTAGCCATTAATTTTTTTATAAAATTCTTTGGTTGAATTGGTAATTGTAAAGCAGAAATTAACAATTGTCCTTGTTGCATTAAATCAATCTCTTGCAAAGTTGGTGGTTCAACTTTTAAAATCATATTAGCCTTATATACCTCTTCAGTAGAAAATACAACTGTGGCTCCAGCTTCAGAATAATCTTTATCGTTAAAACTTGATCCTTCTCCTGCTCCCGTTTCAACTATTACTTCATGTCCATTATTTACTAAAACTGCAACCGCATCTGGCACAACTGGCACTCTTTTTTCTTGAATTGAAGTCTCTTTTGGAATTCCTATTTGAAGCTTACTCTTCTTTCGAGCTACTTCAAGCATTTCTTCTTGGGGCATAAATCCTTGGGCCAAGGATTTCAATAAATCATCTGATGTGGACATATGATAGCGGTTTACTACAAAGTTAAAAAATACTGCTTACCGAACAACAGAAATCAATCTATTATTCTCTTCATCTTGTACGATATTAACTTTTACGGCATTATCTGGCAATAGGTTTGAAATTTTTTCTGGCCATTCAATAAAACAAAAATCTCCACTGTAAAAATAATCTTCATACCCTAAATCGAAAACTTCTGTTTCTTCTTCTATTCTATAGAAATCAAAATGATAAATTGATCCCTTTTTTTTTGACAAATATTCATTTACAATAGAAAATGTTGGGCTATTTGTTGACTCATCAACTCCCAAGTATTTACAGATAAGCTTAATTAAAGTTGTTTTCCCCACCCCCATTTCACCATAAAAAAGAATCACTTTATGGTCTGAGAAACTCTTCAGCAATTCAGGTACAATGGCCAACAATTCTTGCTCTGAATTAATTTTAAACTCCATTACCTCGCACTCAATTTAATAATGGGTATTAGCATTTCTTCTAACGATATTCCCCCATGCTGAAAGGTATCCTTATAATACTTAACGTAATGATTGTAATTGTTTGGATAAGCGAAAAAAGTATCTTCCTTGGCAAAAACAAACGATTGGCTTACATTCTCTTTCGGCAGATGGGCATCCTCAGGGTTTTTAACAGCTAAAACATCTTTTTCTTGAAAATCTAAACTTCTGCCTTGCTTATACCTTAAGTTCGGGTTTACATCCTTATCTCCAACTATTTTTGACGGTTCTTTTACCCGGATTGAACCATGATCAGTAGTAATAACCACTTTGCCTCCTCTCGCTGCAATTTCTTTTAAAATACTTAATAAGGTAGAATGCTCTAACCATGATTTGACCACTGAACGATAAGCTGCTTCATCCCCGGCAAGCTCCTTAACAATTTGAGTATCTGTCCTTGCATGTGAAAGCATATCAACAAAATTGTATACAATTACATTTAATGGGTTATTAAACATTCCTGGAACTTCTCTTAATACTTTATTACCATAGCTTACATTAAGCACCTTGTTGTAAGAAAATTTAATGTCCAATCCATTTCTTTTTAACTGCTCCGCTAAAAAGAATTTTTCATGCAAATTTCTTCCTCCTTCTTCTTCATCATTTACCCATTTATCAGGATACCTTCTTTCAATTTCTGAAGGCATCATTCCTGCAAAAATGGCATTTCTTGAATATTGGGTGGTAGTAGGTAATATGCTGTAAAAAGCATCCTCTTCATCTATCCAGTAATCTTCCGTTAATATTGGTCGGAGTGTTTTCCATTGGTCATACCTCAAGTTATCAATTACCACAAAAAATACTGAGCCATCATCATTCTTGAGCTCTGGAATTACATGTTTGTTAAATAAGTTGTGTGACATCGTTGGGCCATCTTCTGGATGATTTAACCAATCTATATAGTTCCGTTCAACAAATTTTCCAAATTGAGCATTTGCTTCAGTTTTTTGCATTTGAAAAA
>JAJCYO010000001.1 GCA_029262875.1 Flavobacteriales bacterium | reverse complement strand
GCAAAAAATACCCCATTAAAAACAATAGAAAAACACAGTGATTTATTTTCAACAGAGGCATTATTATTTGGTCAATCTGGGTTTTTAGATGAAAACGATGGAGATGAATATCATATCAGACTTAAAAAAGAATACTCATTTTTAAAATCTAAATTTGATTTAACTGTAATAGATAAAAGCTTGTGGAAACTATTGCGTTTACGACCAAGCAACTTTCCTGCTATTAGAATTGCTCAATTAGCAAGTTTACTTCATAAGAATACACGTTTGTTCACTAAAATAATTGAAATTGAATCAGTAAAAGAATTACAAGAGTTGTTTAATGTTTGTGCATCAGATTATTGGAGCTCACATTTTCAGTTTGGAATTGCAGCAAAAAAAAGAGTTCCAAAAAGACTTGGAATAAATACGGTGAACAACATTATAATTAATGTGGTGGTTCCATTTACCTTTGTTTATGGAAAAGCAAAACAAAATGAAAAATGGATTGATAAATCATTGGATTTACTTGAAAATATTAAAGCTGAAAACAATTTTATTATCAAAAAATGGTTAGCTATAGGTGTGAAAACTAATAATGCAATGCAAACACAGTCATTAATAGAGCTAAAGAATAATTATTGTTCTCAAAAAAAATGCTTAAATTGCAGTATTGGTAGCCAATTATTGCAATAATGATTAAAAGAATTTTATCATATTTTGAAAAACAAGCATTTGGTGTTTGTTCTTGGTGGGGAGAAAAATTACAGCTCAAATCAAGCAGAATTCGCATGTCTTTTATTTATCTTTCATTCTTAACTTTCGGTTCACCTATTTTTGTTTATCTCATCATGGCTTTTTTACTTGAACACAAAGAGTATTTTAAGTTTAAAAAACGTAAATCTGTTTGGGATATCTAAAATATACAATGTTCAATTTCACGTATTTTAGGAAAGTTTACATTGCATTACTTCTCCTAATTGCAATTCTGTTAGTAGGAATAACAGGTTTTATATTAATTGAAGACTACACCTTAGGAGAGGCATTTTACATGACTGTTTTAACAGTTTCTACTGTAGGTTTTAACGAAGTTAGACCATTATCGGGTTTAGGAAGGATATTTACCGCCTTTTTAATTATCTTTAGCTTTAGTACATTTGTTTATGCCATTACTTCTATATCAAATTATATTTTGGATGGTGAGTATAAAATTTATTTCAAAGATTTACGAATAAATAAGAAAGTGAGTAAAATTTCAGGACATACTATTATTTGTGGCTACGGAAGAAATGGAAGTCAGGCTGCTTCTGAACTAAAATCACACCGTAGAAAATACGTTGTTGTAGAACAAAGTAAAGAACTCAGTGAAGTATTAAGGGAAGAGCATGACATCCCTTTTGTGGAAGGAGACGCTACATTCGAAAGAACTTTAGAGAAAGCTGGAATTGAATCGGCTGAAGCTATAATTACAACTTTACCAAAAGATGCAGATAATCTTTTTGTCGTATTAACAGCACGAGAAATGAATCCTAATCTTTTGATTATTAGTAGAGCGTCAAAAGATAATTCAGATAAAAAGTTAAAAAGAGCAGGTGCGGATAATGTAATAATGCCTGATAAAATTGGTGGTGCACATATGGCTTCGTTGGTTATAAAACCAGATGTAATAGAATTTATGGATTACGTTATGGGTCAAGGAACAAGTTCTGTTAATTTAGAAGAAATTACGTTTGAAAATCTACCTCAAGACCTTAAAAATAAATCCATTAAGGAGTTAGGGATTAGAGATAAATCTGGAGCTAATATTGTTGGTTATAGAACTCCTCAAGGAGAATATATTATTAACCCTTCACCAGATACAGTTATTACTCCACAAGCAAAAATATTTGTTTTAGGAACCATAGAACAAATAGACTCCTTTAGAGAATTTACTACTCAGCAAAATATTTTAAATAAATAAAATACCATTAGACGTGAAAATTTTAATCACAGGAAGTAATGGGTTACTTGGCCAGAAACTGGTTAAATTGTTAGCAGAGAAAGACAATGTTGAACTTTTAGCCACTTCTAAAGGAGAAAATAGGATTAACAATAAAGAAGGCTACAAGTATCAATCATTAGACATTACGAATAAAGAAGAAGTGTTTGATGTAGTTGAAAAATTTGAACCCAATACGGTGATTAATACTGCTGCAATGACTAATGTCGATGCCTGTGAGTCTGATAAAGAGTTGTGTTGGGACTTAAATGTAAATGCTGTTAAATACCTCATTGAAGCTGCGCAGCACAGTAATACACATTTAATCCATTTGTCTACTGACTTTGTCTTTGATGGAGAAAAAGGACCTTATAAGGAAGAAGATGAGCCTAATCCATTAAGTTATTACGGAAAATCAAAATATGAGGCAGAAAATTTATTACAACAAAGTAATATTAAATGGAGCATAGCCAGAACCGTTATTGTTTATGGAATAGGAGAGAATATGAGCCGTTCCAATATTGTTCTTTGGGCTAAAGAAGCGTTAGAAAAAGGAAACCCATTGACAATAGTTGATGATCAGTTTCGTTCTCCGACTTTGGCTGAAGATTTGGCTATGGGTTGTTGGTTAATTGCTGAAAAAGAAGCCGAAGGTATATTTCACCTTTCTGGAAAAGATACAATGAGCATAATTGATTTGGTTTATAGGGTTGCAGACTTTTATCATTTAGATAAATCTATTGTTACAGCTATTAAATCTTCATCATTAAATCAAGCAGCCAAACGTCCACCAAAAACAGGATTTATTTTAAATAAAGCTATCAAAGAATTAGATTATTCTCCTTGTTCATTTGAACAAGGGTTGGCAATACTCACGCAACAATTAGGTAGTACCAACTAAAATGGAAGTTTTTAAGCATATTATTTCAGATAAATCATTATTTGAACATCAACTCCTAACTTATTTTAAGAATAAAAAGAATATTTTCTTTTTGAACAGCAATGATAGTTTAAAAGCTAACCTGTTTGCAATTTCAGATGATGATCAGCAGAATGAGAAAGATTGGCAATTTGGATTTATTTCATACGATTACAAAAACCAAATAGAGCATCTGACTTCTTCCAATTTCGATGGTATTCAATTTCCAGAAAAACATTTTTTCACTCCGGATATCCTGTTTAAAATAAAAGATAATGAAGTTGAAACATTTTATAAGCCGACAACTTATACCGAACAACATATAGATGAAATCTTAACTAAGATTAAATCAGTACAATGCATAGAAGAAGACGTTGAAGAAATTAATGTGTTACCGAGAGTGTCTAAGCAAGATTACTTGGATAACGTCAAGTTATTAAAGCAACACATTCAATTAGGGGATATTTATGAAGTAAACTATTGCCAGGAGTATTTTGCAGAAAATGTTGACA